>JAVEDG010000355.1 GCA_030841245.1 Actinomycetota bacterium | reverse complement strand
GCCGGCAGTACGGCGAGGGCTACCGGGTGCTCCGGGCCACCTCGGGAGCCGACGGCCTCGAGGTGCTGCGCGAGCTCAAGCTGCGCGGGGAGCAGGTCGCGGTGCTGCTGGCCGACTACCGCATGCCGGAGATGAACGGCATCGAGTTCCTCGAGTCGGCGATGGACCTGTTCCCTCGGGCCCGGCGCGCGCTGCTCACGGCGTACGCCGACACGGAGGCGGCCATCGCCGCCATCAACGTCGTCGACGTCGACCACTACCTGCTCAAGCCCTGGGAGCCACCGGAGGAGAAGCTCTACCCGGTCATCGACGCGATGATCGACAGCTATCTGCAGAGCCGCGACCCGGAGCAGCGGGAGACGAAGGTCGTGGGCCACCGCTGGTCCGCGCCGTCGTTCGAGGTGCGGGACTTCCTGGCACGCAACGCCGTCCCCTACCGCTGGTTCAGCGTCGAGGAGCCCGAGGGCCAACGGCTGATGCAGGCCGCCGGGCACGACGGCGAGCGCCTGCCGCTCGTCGTGACGCCGGACGGCGAGACCCTCGTCGGGCCGACCACGACCGAGGTCGCGGCGGCGGTCGGGCTCTCGACCACACCAACGACCGACTTCTACGACCTCGTCGTGGTCGGAGGCGGGCCGGCCGGCCTCGGCGCAGCGGTCTACGCCGCCTCGGAAGGGCTGCGCACCCTGCTCGTCGAGCGCCAGGCGACGGGAGGCCAGGCCGGCCAGTCCTCACGCATCGAGAACTACCTCGGGTTCCCCGACGGGGTGTCCGGTGCCCAGCTCACCGACCGGGCGCGCCGGCAGGCCGTCAAGTTCGGGGCCGAGATCCTCACGGCGCGCGACGTCAACGGGCTGCGGGCCAACGGTCCGGCCCGCGTCGTGTCCTTCGGCGACGGCACCGAGGTGGCCGCCCACGCGGTGGTCGTCGCGACCGGCGTGTCCTACCGCGACCTCGACGCCCCTGGGGTCGCCGCCCTCTCGGGCCGCGGCTTGTTCTACGGATCGGCCGCGACCGAGGCCGGCGAGTGCGTCGACGCCCACGTCTACATCGTGGGCGGGGCCAACTCGGCCGGGCAGGCGGCCGTCTTCTTCGCCCGGGTCGCCAAGTCGGTCACCCTCGTCGTCCGCGCGGCATCGCTCGGGCAGAGCATGTCGCACTACCTGGTCGAGCAGCTGCAGGCCCTCGACAACGTCTCCTTCCGCCTCGGCCAGGTGATCTGCGAGGCCCACGGGAACGGTCACCTCGAGGCGCTGACGTTGCGCGACACGAGCAGCGGGCGGACCGAGCGGGTGGACACCAGCCACGCCTTCGTGTTCATCGGTGCACAGCCGCGCACCGACTGGCTCGCCTCGACCCTGGCGCGCGACGACCGCGGCTTCCTGCTGACCGGCCCGGACCTGATGACCGACGGCGAGCGACCTCGCGGCTGGCCGCTCGACCGGGACCCGTGGCCGCTGGAGGCAAGCATCCCGGGTGTCTTCGTCGCCGGCGACGTGCGCGCCGACTCGGTCAAGCGCGTCGCGTCCGCCGTCGGTGAGGGCGCGATGGCTGTCACCCTCGCCCACCGGTACCTGGGGACGCCATGACGCTCACGGCCGACCCGACGACCACACGGCTCAGTCCGGACGAGCTGCGGGAGCTGTTCCTCTTCGAGGCGCTCGACGACGAGCAGCTGACCTGGCTGGCGGAGCGTGGCTGGGTCGTCGACCTGCCCGCGGACGATCTCGTCTGCCAGGAGGGCGAGCCGGCCGAGGTCATGGTCGTGCTGCTCTCCGGGACGTTGAGCATGAGCCGCCGGGTCGGGCCTGACGACGTCGAGACGGTGCGCACCGACCAGAAGGGTGTGTATGCCGGGGCCATGTCGAGCTACCTGCGTGAGGCGGCCAGCGCGACGTACACCGCGAGCGTGCGCACTGTCACCGAGGTGTCGCTGTTCGTCCTGCGAGCCGACGACTTCGGCAAGGCGGTGCAGACCTGGTTCCCCATGGCGACGCACCTGCTCGAGGGCCTGATGATCGGCATGCGCAACTCGCAGCAGATCGTCGGCCAGCGCCAGCAGCTGCTGGCACTCGGGGCGCTCGCCGCCGGGCTGACTCACGAGCTGAACAACCCTGCCGCTGCGGCCGTGCGCGCCAACGCCGCGCTGCGCGAGCGGATCGCCGGGATGCGCAGCAAGCTCGCAATGCTCGCGCGCAAGGAGATCGACCACCGACTGCTCGAGGTGTTGGTGGAGGTGCAGGAGGCGGCCGTGACTGCCGTCGCCGAGGCGCCCGAGCTGTCGGCTCTCGAGGAGTCGGACCAGGAGGACCAGCTCGGCGAGTGGCTCGACGAACACGGCATCGACGACGGCTGGTCGCTGGCTCCGGTGTTCGCGTCGGCAGGGACCACCGTCGAGTTCCTGGACAGAGTGGCCGCGGCGGCGCCCGACGACCTGCTGGACAACGCGGTGCGCTGGCTCGCCTACACGCTGGACACCGAGCTGCTGCTCAAGGAGATCGGTGACTCGGTGACCCGCATCTCCACGTTGGTGGGCGCTGCAAGGCAGTACTCCAACATGGATCGAGCGCCGTTCGAACGGGTGGACATCCACGAGGGGCTCAAGTCCACGCTCGCGATGCTCGCGACCAAGCTGGACGGCGTCACCGTGGTCAAGGAGCTCGACCGCACCCTGCCGAAGGTGCCGGTCTACGCGGGCGAGCTCAACCAGGTCTGGACCAACCTGATCGACAACGCCGTACAGGCGATGGACGGGCACGGCACCCTCACGGTCCGCACCGCTCTCGACGGCGACCGGGTCCGGGTGGAGATCGGGGACACCGGGCCGGGCGTGCCGGTCGAGCTGCGGCAGCGGATCTTCGAGCCGTTCTTCACCACGAAGCCGGTCGGCCAGGGGACCGGACTCGGGCTCGACATCTCCTACCGCATCGTCGTCATCCGCCACGGCGGCGACCTCACCGTGGAGTCCCAGCCCGGGGACACCCGCTTCGTGGTCCATCTTCCGCTCACCGAGCGCAGCTCGGTCTGACCGCCCCCAGCAACCACAGCGCCCAGCAACCACAGCGCCCAGCAACCACCCAGGTTCCGACGGGACAGTGACGCGCAGCTCCCAGGACTCCCCGGGACCCCCACCACGCTCGGAGGCCGTCTTGCCGATCGCGACCGGGCGGGGTGGCGCACGTGCTCGGTAGCCACGCTTTCGACGACGGCCTGTTCCTTGATGTCAACGAGTTCGCCCGCGACACCGGATGGCTCCACGGAGCAGCCAAGGCCTACGCGTCTTACGGCGTGGTGCTCTTCGCCGTGCTGCTGCTGGCGGGCTGGTGGGTCTCGCGGCCCAAGGGCGCACGGGCGACGGCCGGGGCACTGTGGGCCGGTGGCGGGGCGTTGCTCGCCGTCCTGGTCAACCAGCCCCTCGTCCACCACTTCCACGAGGCGCGCCCCTACACCGCGCACCACCACCTGTTGGTCCTGGCGAGCCGCTCCGCGGACTACTCCTTCCCGTCCGACCACGCCACGATGGCCGGTGCGGTCACCGCGGGCCTGTTCCTCGTGTCCCGGCGTCTCGGCGTGATCGCCATGGTGGCGGCGTTCGCGATGGCCGCCACGCGGGTCTACATCGCCGCCCACTACCCGCACGACGTCGTCGCCGGGCTGGTGCTCGGCGCGGTTGTCAGCCTGCTGGGCTGGTGGGCGCTCGCGAGACCGCTCACCTGGGCGGTGGAAAGGCTGAGCCGCTCACCGCTGCGGCCCCTGGTCTCCGCGCAAGCAGGTAGCGTCGCCGGGTGACGGTCGCCCACCACCTGCTCGACCTCTCCCCCGCCCTGGTCTACGTGGTGGTCGGTGCCCTCGTCTTCTCCGAGGCCGCGCTGTTCGTGGGGTTCGTGCTCCCGGGTGAGACCGCGGCGCTGCTCGGGGGTGTGCTCGCGGCTGCCGGCCGGGTCTCACTGGGGTGGCTGCTCGTGCTCGTCGTCGTGGCCGCCATCGTCGGTGACACCGTCGGTTACGAGGTCGGGCGGCACCTGGGGACCCGGCTGCTGGCCACCCGGCCGATGAGCGGCCAGGGCCGACGGTTGGACGGCGCCCGACGGTACCTGCAGCGCCGCGGCGGGTCGGCCGTTTTCGTCGGGAGGTTCACCGCGTTCCTGCGTGCCGTCATGCCGGCGTTGGCCGGGACGAGCGGGATGCCGTACGGCCGGTTCCTGGCGTTCAACGCGGCGGGCGCCATCGTCTGGGGCGTGGGCGTGGTGCTGGCCGGCTACTTCGCCGGCGCGTCGTACGACCGCGTCGCGCAGCTGCTCGGTCGCGGCAGCGCTGTGTTGCTCGCCCTCGTCGCCGTGGTCGCCTTCGTCGTGTGGCTGCTCCGCCGGCGCAAGCAGACCGACGATGAGCTCTCAGGGAGCTCCCAGGACTGAGCGACCGTCCGCCGAGTGGTTTGCCCGGGGCCGACCTGGTCATGGGTGACGGCATGTCCACTACAGAGCTCGCTGCTTCCGATGAACTCACAGCCAACGACATGGCCCATCACGATCGTCCGGCTCGAGGTGTCGCCGTGGTCACCGGGGGCTCGGCCGGCCTGGGGCGCGCCATCGTCCGCGAGCTGGCCGGTGCCGGCTTCGACGTGGCCGTGCTCGCCCGCGGCGCGGACGGTGTCAAGGGCGCCGTGGTCGACGTCGAGCAGACCGGGCGACGCGGTCTCGGCGTCACGGTCGACCTGGTGGACGCCGCTGCGGTGAGCGCGGCCGCCGAGCGGGTGGAGGCCGAGCTCGGGCCGATCGACGTGTGGGTCAACAACGCGATGGCGAGCGTGTTCAGCGAGTTCCTCGAGGTGTCGCCGGAGGAGTTCGACCGGGCCACATCGGTCACCTACCTGGGGACGGTCAACGGCACCCGAGCGGCGCTGACGCACATGACATCACGGGACAGCGGCCACGTGATCCAGATCGGTTCCGCCCTCGCGTTCCGCGGCATCCCGCTCCAGGCGGCGTACTGCGGAGCGAAGCACGCGATGGTGGGCTTCACCGAGTCGGTCATCACCGAGCTGCTGCACAAACACAGCCAGGTCAAGGTGTCGATGGTGCACATGCCTGCGCTCAACACCGTGCAGTTCAGCTGGGTGCGGTCCAAGCTGCCCCACCATCCGCAGCCGGTACCGCCGATCTACCAGCCCGAGGTCGGCGCTCGCGCCGTACGCCGCGTGGTGGACCATCCCCGCCGTAGCACCTGGGTCGGCTCGCCGACGGTCGGCACCGTGCTCGGCAACCGCCTGGTGCCGGGCCTGCTCGACCGCTACCTGGGGCGGACCGGGTTCGACAGCCAGCAGGCCAAGGTCAGTCCGGGACCGATGATCGGGGACAACGTCTTCGAGCCGGTCGCCGGCGACCACGGTGCACACGGTGTCTTCCACGCGCACGCCCATGAGCACAGCCAGCAGGTCTGGCTGGCCCAGCACAAGGGCGTCATCGGCGCCGGGCTGTCCGGGACGCTCGCGCTCGCGGCCCTAGCGCTTCGCGGCCGGCGCCGGTGAGGACGCAGGTCCTGGCGCTCGCGCGAGGCGCCTGGGGCACCTTCCTCGTGGTCGAGCCGGAACGCGCCATGCGGGTGGCCTGCCTGAACGGGCCGCCATCGGCCCGGGTCGTGACCCGCGTCATCGGCGCCCGCCACGTCCTGCAGGCGCTGGCCACGCTGGCGCTGCGTAGCAGCGGCCGGACCCGGCGGTTCGCCGCGGTCGACGTCGCGCACGGACTGAGCAGGGCCGCCCTCGCCGCGGCCTCGCCGGCCGGATCGCCGCGGCGGCGAGCGGCCGGCGCGGCAGCCGGCGAGGCGACCGTCTGGACGTTGGCC
>JAVEDG010000299.1 GCA_030841245.1 Actinomycetota bacterium | reverse complement strand
AGCGCCGCGTCCTCTACGTCCGCGACCAAGGCTGCATCGCCCCCGGCTGCCAGCGGCCCGCCGCCGACTGCCAACCCCACCACGACCCGGACTGGACCAACGGCGGACCCACCGACATCGACCACGCGGCCCTGCTCTGCCCTACCACCACCAGCAGGTCCACCGCCAACACTGGACCGTCCGACTGGCCGCCAACGGCTACCCCGAACTCATCCCACCCAAGACCATCGACCCCGACCAACGACCCCGACAACACCACCGCTTCCGACTCCGACTCCTGCCCCGACAACAGGAGTGAGCGTGTCATGCCCATGATTGTCCGCCCGCCCTTGCGGGTGGCTGGACAGCCGGCTGTGGCCCTGGGGCGTCGTTCTCAGTCGACCGCGAGTGCAACCTCCGTCGACTTGATCAATGCCAGCACACGGGTGCCTTCGACCAGGCCAAGGTCTTGCGCAGCGTCTTTCGTGATCGCGGATGTGATCTCCGCGCCACGGTCGAGTGCAATCTTGACGACTGCGATCGCCTCCCCCGTGATGACCGCCGTGACAGACCCGGGCAGCTGATTGCGCGTGGACAGCTTCATCGCAAGCCCTTCCTCGTCGCTTCTTCCGCGCTCAGACCGTGAGCGTTGTTCCCGGGTTTCTGCACCTGCCTCTGCATCTGCGCCCGCCCCTGAGCGCACGCGCCATGCACCTGCGCCAGAAATTCGCCTTCGTGAGTCGACCAGGAGACGGCTAGGCGAACGCGCGGAGGTTCTCGGGTTTGTCACCCCGCCGAGGGAATGGAGGCTTGCAGCCGTGTGGGAACCGCAGGAAGTAGTCCTGATCCTCAGGTCCCATCTCCCAGAACACCACGGCCTCGCTGATGATGGTCACCGTCCTTCCGGGCCAGTGGCCCGACGCGTCAACGTCGCGAATCATCTCCTCGGCCACTCCCCGCTGCTCCGGGCTGGTGCAGAAGATCTCGGTGCGATACTGCGAACCAACGATGCCTTCATCGAGGTCTGCTCGGTGGACCTGGAAGAACACCTCCAGTAGCCCTCGATACGAGAGCCGTACGGGATCGAAGATGACTTCAACGACCTCGGCATGACCGATGTTGTTCTCCTCGGTCGGGTTGTCGTTCTCGCCACCCATGAACCCGGTCCGAGTGGAGAGGACACCTTCGGGTTGTCGTAGCAGTTGCTGCATGATCCAGGCGCAGCCTCCAGCGAGAACAGCAGTCTCGGCGTTGTCTCCCATCTCCATCTCCCTCCAACGCAGGGAGACCAATTCTGGGTGTCCAAGCTGACCAATGGTCAAGTTCTCGAGTCAGCGCATCTTCACGCCGAGGACCGACCACCCCGCTGCGTGCATGTGCGAAACCATGCTGAGCCGACGACCGGATCTCAGGTGATCGAGTGTGGCGACAGGCACCTGGGTTGCCTTCGGGCTGCAAGTCCTGCACGCCGCCATCTGACAGTGGGCCGATTTGTGCCGTTGACAAGGCGGGCAGGCAGATTAGCGTGCAAGCGCAGGTCCTCAACCCGGGAGGTGGGCTCATGCCCAAGTACATGATCAGCGCCAACTACACAGCCCAGGGAATGGAAGGGATCCGCGCCGCCGGAGCGAAGTCAAGGGTCGACGCCGTCTCGACCATGCTGGAAGCCATGGGTGGACAGCTCGAGTCGTTCCACTTCGCGTTCGGCGACACCGACGTCTTCGCCATCGTCGACGCGCCTGACGACGAAGCAGCCGCTGCGGCATCCATCGCGATCAACGCCAGCGGCGCCGTGAGCAGCCGCACCACCAAGCTGATGACGGTCGACCAGATCGACGAGGCTCTCCGACGCACGGTGGACTACCGGCCGCCCGGCTCCTGACGCGCGGAGCGAGGACCTGCCTCGGCCTGCTCAACGGGCGAGGAAGCCGAGCAGGTCCTGCCTCGTGAGCACCCCGGCCGGCTTGCCCTCGTCGTGGACGAGCACGGCGTCGGCCTTCTCCAGCGCGGCCGTCGCTGCGGCGACCGGCTCGCCTGCACCGACGATCGGCAGCGGCGGCTGGATGTGGCGCTCGAGCGGGTCGGCCAGTTGAGCCGTACCGGCGAACAGCGCGTCGAGCAGCTCTTTCTCGCTCACCGAGCCCACGACCTCGCCGGCCGTGACGGGGGGCTCCGCCTTCACGACCGGCATCTGCGACACGGCGTACTCCCGCAGGATGTTGATCGCCTCGCGGACGGTCTCGTTCGGGTGCACGTGCACCAGTGCGGGGACGTCCGCCGACTTGCCGGCAAGCACGTCCCCCACCGTGACGTCTCCGTCGCCGACGAGGAAGCCGTAGTCCGCCATCCAGTCGTCGTTGAAGATCTTGGCGAGGTAACCGCGTCCGCCGTCGGGCAGCAGCACGACCACGACATCGTCCGGTGAGAGTCGCGCGGCCACATTGAGAGCCGCGACGACTGCCATGCCGCACGAGCCACCTACCAGGAGGCCGTCCTCGCGCGCCAGCCTCCTGGTCATCACGAAGGAGTCGCGGTCGGAGACGGCCACGATCTCGTCCGTCACCGAAGGGTCGTAGGCGCTCGGCCAGAAGTCCTCACCGACGCCCTCGACCAGATAGGGCCGCCCGGTGCCGCCGCTGTAGACCGACCCCTCCGGGTCGGCGCCGATCACCTGCACTCTGCCGTCGCTGACCTCCTTGAGGTATCGCCCGGTGCCGGTGATGGTGCCTCCGGTGCCGACCCCCGTGACGAAGTGCGTGACGCGCCCGTCGGTCTGTCGCCAGATCTCCGGGCCGGTGGTCTCGTAGTGGGACCGAGGGTTGTTCAGGTTGGAGTACTGGTCGGGTTTCCACGCGCCGGGGATCTCGCGGACCAGCCGGTCGCTGACCGAGTAGTAAGAGCGGGGGTCCTCAGGAGCGACCGCGGTCGGGCACACCTCGACCCGTGCACCGAAGGCCTTGAGCACGTTGACCTTGTCCAGGGCGACCTTGTCGGGCAGCACGAACACGCACTCGTAGCCGCGCTGCTGCGCCACGATCGCCAGCCCGATGCCGGT
>JAVEDG010000289.1 GCA_030841245.1 Actinomycetota bacterium | reverse complement strand
GGCGCAGCGCCGGCCGAACCGGTCGACCAGCGCCGCCAGCTCGCGCTCCTCGAGCTTCTGCGACAGCCGCGTGTAGGAGACCAGGTCGGCGAAACCGACCGAGAGCCGTCCGGTCTCCGTGCCCGCGGCCCCGGCGGTCAGCACGCGGCCCGACACCGACGCGAGCTGACGCCGCCAGGCGTAGCCGAGCAGCTCGCCGAGCTCGTCGAGGTGATCGGTCGTCAGCTCGACGGCGACCGGCCCGGCCTGGTCGGGCGGCAGTCCACGGTCGCTGACCAGGTGCTCGATCACCGCGTCCATCTGCCACTCGGCGAGCCGGGCCGCGTTGTGACCGAGCGCCCGGGTGACGCCGACAGCCAGCTCCTCGTCCAGCACCCCGTCGCGCACCAGGGTCGTCAGCCGGTTCAGCGCGGCCAGGTCGTCGTCGGTGAACGCCACCGCCTCGCCGCCGACGTCCGGGAAGCCCATGGCCCGCCACAGCCGGCGGGCGAACTCCACGCTCACCCCCGCCGAGGCCGCGGCCTCCTCGCGCGTGTACCGGCGGGCGCCGCGGAGCATCGTGCGTTCGAGCTCTTCGGCCGAGCGGCGCCCCTCGTTGACGGCACCGCCGGGGTCGTCACCACCCACGGTGGTCGTCGTCGTGCCGGGCGACCCCGTCCTCGCGGTCACCCCGGCGGCGTTCCTCGTCGGCCTCGGCCAGCTGGTACACGTCGCGCTGGACGTCCTCGACGTGCGGAACGTCCTTCAGCACGAGCTGGCCGCGCTCGCCGGCCGACTCGACGACGAGGGTGCCGCAGCGCAGCACCCTTTCGAGTAGCCCGCTGTGCTCGAAGGTCACGTCGTTCACCCGGGACAGCGGCATGTCACGGCCTCGTCGGGCGACGACGCCCGTCCGGATGATGAGGCGACGGTCCGTCACGACGTACGACGTGGTCAGCCAGACCAGGAACGGCCAGACGGCCCACCGCAGCACGACGACCGCCGCGACGGCGACGACGACCCAGCGCAGCCACCCCTGGACGCCGTTGCCGTCGAGCAGCGTCACGACGTACGTCGCGACAGGCGACGTGATGAGCAGCACGAGGACGGGGCCGACCAGCTCCTTCCAGTGCGGTCGCAACGCCATGACGACGTCCTCGTCGTCACCCAGCAAACGCTTCGGGATACCGGTCACGGCACCATCCTGTCGGCCCACGTCGCCGCGAGCGAGCAGGCGCAGCGGACTCGCCGGTATGTCCTGGTTGTCAGCGCAGGTGGACGACGTCCCCGGCTGCGACGTGCCGGTCGCCGACCACCAGGGCGCCGTCGTCGTCGACATCGGTCGCCGGGCCGCGCAGCTGCGACCCGTCGGGCAGCTCGACCTCGACCTCGCGGCCGATCGTCGAGCACAGCCCGACGTACTCCTCGCGCAGCCCGCTCGCGACTGCATCGCCGTGCGCGCCGGACAGCGCGCCGTAGCGGTCCGCGAGCCCGCGCAGCAGACCGCGCAGCACCGGGTCGCGGTCGACCACCTCCGACCCCTCCAGCACCAACGACGTCGCGGTGGGGACCGGCAGCTCGTCGGCACGCAAGGACACGTTGAGACCGACCCCGACCACGACTGCGTCGTCGACGACCTCGGCGAGCACCCCGGCCAGCTTGCGGTCGCCGACCAGCACGTCGTTGGGCCACTTCAGCCGCAGGTCGAGCTCACTGGTCCGGCGCAGCGGCGCCGCCACCGCGACGCCGACGAGCAGCGGGAGCCAGCCCCAGCGGGACCGGGGGAAGGTGGGACGGAGGAGCACCGACACCGCCAGGCCGGAGCGGGCCGGCGCGCTCCACTGCCGCGTGAGCCGGCCGCGACCGGAGTGCTGGTGCTCGGCCGTGACGACGAGCCCCTCGGCGGCGCCCTCCCGCGCAGCTGCGGCGACGTCGGCGTTCGTCGACCCGGTGTCGCGCACGACCCGAAGGTCGGTCCAGAGGGACCCCAGGCGGACCAGGGCGGTGCGCAGCGCGTGCTCGCGCAGGGGCGGCCGATCCAGGTCGCTGTAGTCCTCCGTGGGGTGGTCCGGCACGGCTCACTACGCTACGACCAGCCGAGAAAGGACCGGATGCCGTGACCACAGAGCCCGCTCCCATGCCGGGGACCGAGGTCGACCCGAGCATCGACGTACACACCAGCGCGGGCAAGCTGGCCGACCTGCACCGCCGCAACGACGAGGCGGTCCACGCCGGCTCGGCGCGCGCGGTCGAGAAGCAGCACGCCAAGGGCAAGATGACCGCGCGCGAGCGGATCGACGCGCTGCTCGACGAGGGCTCGTTCATCGAGATGGACGAGCTCGCGCGCCACCGCTCGACCGCCTTCGGGCTGGAGACGACGAGACCGTACGGCGACGGGGTCGTGACCGGCCACGGCACGGTCGACGGCCGACCGGTCTGCGTCTTCGCCCAGGACTTCACCGTGTTCGGCGGCTCCCTCGGCGAGGTCTTCGGCGAGAAGATCGTCAAGGTGATGGACCTGGCCCTCAAGACCGGGTGCCCGGTCGTCGGCATCAACGACTCGGGCGGCGCGCGCATCCAGGAGGGTGTGGTGTCGCTCGGGCTCTACGGCGACATCTTCTATCGCAACGTGATGGCCTCCGGAGTGGTGCCGCAGATCTCGCTGATCATGGGTCCGTGCGCCGGGGGCGCTGTCTACTCGCCCGCGATCACCGACTTCACGGTCATGGTCGACCAGAAGTCCTACATGTTCATCACCGGACCCGACGTCATCAAGACGGTGACCGGCGAGGACGTGACGCAGGAGGACCTGGGTGGGGCGCGCACGCACAACACCAAGTCGGGCAACGCCCACTACCTGGCCGACGACGAGGCCGACGCGATCGACTACGTCAAGGCGCTGCTGTCCTTCTTGCCGAGCAACAACCTCGAGGACCCTCCCGCCTTCGACGACGCTCCCGTGCTCGAGATCACCGACGAGGACCGCGAGCTCGACGCGTTCGTGCCCGACTCGGCCAACCAGCCCTACGACATGCACACGGTCATCGGGCACGTGCTCGACGAAGGTGACTTCCTCGAGGTGCAGGCGCTGTTCGCGCCGAACATCATCTGCGGGTTCGGCCGCGTCGAAGGTCGACCGGTCGGCGTCGTCGCCAACCAGCCGATGCAGTTCGCCGGCACCCTCGACATCGATGCCTCCGAGAAGGCGGCTCGCTTCGTGCGTACCTGCGACGCCTTCAACGTGCCGGTCCTCACCTTCGTCGACGTCCCTGGTTTCCTGCCCGGCACCGACCAGGAGTGGGACGGCATCATCCGCCGCGGCGCCAAGCTGATCTACGCCTATGCCGAGGCGACCGTCCCGAAGGTCACCGTGATCACCCGCAAGGCGTACGGCGGGGCGTACGACGTCATGGGGTCCAAGCACTTGGGCGCGGATATGAACTTCGCGTGGCCCACCGCGCAGATCGCGGTGATGGGCGCGCAGGGCGCGGTCAACATCCTCTACCGCAAGGAGCTCGGCGCGGCCGAGGACGCCGAGGGCATGCGGTCAGAGCTGGTCCAGGACTACGAGGACACACTTGCCAACCCCTACATCGCGGCCGAGCGCGGCTACGTCGACTCGGTCATCCCCCCGTCGTACACCAGGGTCTACGTCACCCGCGCGCTGCGCACGCTGCGCACCAAGCGCGCAACCCTGCCCCCCAAGAAGCACGGGAACATCCCGCTGTGAGCGGGACCGAGGAGGCTCCGGCTGAGCCTCGACCGCTGCTGCGCGTCGTACGGGGTGAGCCGAACATCGAGGAGCTCGCGGCGCTGACCACGGTCCTCGCGGCCCGCGCGGCCGGCGCCGAACTGCCGGGACCACCGACGCCCATGTCGGCATGGTCCGACCGCAGCAGGTCGGTGCGCCGGCCGCTTCACGCCGGCCCGGGCGCCTGGCGCGCGTCAGGGCACCCAGGCGCATGACGCTCGCGGGTCAGCCCTTGACGTAGGAGAACTTCTCGACGACCCAGCCGTCCCGGACCCGGATCACGTCGGCGCCGCGGACATGACCGCGCTCGCCGTCGTCACCGGTCCACGAGAAGACCCATCGGGCCGTCGCGCGGTCGCCGGACACGAACGCCTCCTCGAAGCGGAACTGCGCGTCCACGGTGTCGCGGAACATCGGCTCCCACTCGGCGCGTACGGCGGTGATGCCCTCGCAACGCCTCCCGTCCGGGGCCGGACCGGTCGACTCGAACACGCCGTCCGGCGCCATCAGCGCGAGCACGGCCTCGAGGTCCCAGGCCTCCCAGGCGGCGCCGAACCGCGAGATCACGTCCTCGACCGAGCCGGGCCCCTCGCCCGAGCCCGTGTTGTCCGCTGCTGCCATCACGTCCTCCTCCGCCACGACCCACGACCCCCTGCCCGATCGTCGTACCTGGGACGGCGTCGGTCCAGGGGGCGGGAGCGGGTCGGTCGGTCGGACACCACCCGGGTCGGCCGGTCGGACACCACCCAGGTTCGGTCGGTCGGACGCAACCCAGGTCAATCGGTCGGACACCACCCAGGAAGGGCACAGATGGTCTCCTTATCCTCTACAGCAATGACCGTCTCGCGGCGCGTGATCCTGCTCGGTGCGGCCGGCGCGGCTCTGACAGCAGCCTGCAGCCGCGCCACAGGTGGGCAGCAGTCGGGCACCGGGTCGGCCGCTCGGACACCGACGCCGGGCACCGCGACCCCCACCGAGTCGTCCGCCCCCGTCACGTCACCGCCGGCGAGGTCGCCACGGTTTGCGCGGGAGGTCGGGCACGGCGACCGGTCCCGGTCGCAGGTCGCGCTCACCTTCCACGGCAACGGCGACCCGGCCCTGGCCGACCGGCTGCTGTCACTGCTCGAGGGGCACGGCGTTCAGGGCACGGTTCTCGCGGTCGGCACCTGGCTGCAGGCCGAGCCGCAGATGGCCCGCCGGATCATGCGGGCCGGGCACGACCTGGGCAACCACACCTGGCACCACTACGTGATGCCGGACCTCGGCCCGAGCGCGGCGTACGCCGAGGTGCAGGGCTGCGCCAAGGTGCTGCGTCGGCTCACGGGCAGCCAGCGCACCTGGTTCCGCGCGTCGGGCACCCAGCACACGACCGAGACGATCCGTCGGGCGGCCGCCCGAGGCGGCTACGACCGCTGCATCTCCTACGATGTGGACGGACTCGACTGGCAGGATCCTGCTGCCGATGTCGTCGTCAAGGCCGTTCTCGACGGCGCGCGCCGAGGGTCGATCGTCAGCCTGCACCTGGGGCACCCGGTCACCATCGACGCGCTGCCCGACATCCTGCACGGGCTGCGCCGCCGTGGGCTGCACCCGGTGACCCTCACGGAGCTGCTCGCATGAAGCCACCCCGGTCCGCCGCCCTGCTCCTCGTGGTGGCGGTCGCGCTGGCGACAGCGGGCTGCAACGCGGGCTCGAGCTCAGCCGGGGACGACAGTCCGTCGACCACTCCCAGCGCCACCGGCTCTTCCCCGTCCCCCACGCCGACGACGTCGAGCGCGTCCGGCGCGTCGGTCAGGCCGACCCCGGCGGCCTTCCGCAACCTGCTGCCCGGCATGCCGGCCCCCCTGTCTGACCACGACGTCTGGGCTGCCGACGGGCCGGGCCGGCTGGCTCCGGTCGCCCGGCACTACCGCTATCTGGTCTACGTGCCCAACTCGGGGAGCAACACGGTCACCGAGATCAACCCGCGGACCTACCAGGTCGTGCGCACGTTCGCGACCGGCACCGAGCCGCAGCACGTCGTACCGTCCTGGGACCTCAAGACGCTCTGGGTCAACAACGACCTGGGCAACTCGCTGACGCCGATCGATCCGCGCACCGGCAAGCCCGGCAGGAAGGTCTACGTCCACGACCCCTACAACCTCTACTTCACCCCTGACGGCAAGTACGCCGTGGTGATGGCGTCGTTGGACCGGGAGCTCGTGTTCCGCGACCCGCACACGATGGCCATCAGGCACGTGACGCATGTGCCGTGTTACGGCGTCAACCACGCCGACTTCTCGGCGAACGGCCGCTACTTCCTGGTGTCGTGCGAGTTCTCCGGAGAGATGCTCAAGGTCGACACGGTGACCAAGAGGGTCGTCAAGGTGCTCCGCCTGCCACCCCGCCCCGGGATGCCGCAGCCCAAACCGCAGGACGTGAAGCTGTCACCGGACGGGCGCACGTTCTACGTCGCCGACATGATGAGCGACGGCGTGTGGCTGCTCGACGGGCAACTGCGTGTGAAACGCTTCATCGAGACGGGGAAGGGCGCTCACGGTCTCTACGTCACCCGCGACTCGAAGCACCTGCTCATCACCAACCGGGACGAGGGGTCGATCTCGGTCCTCACCTTCAAGACCAACAAGCTCGTCGCGAAGTGGCGCATCCCCGGCGGCGGCAGCCCGGACATGGGCGGCCTGTCCCCTGACGGCAAGGTGTTCTGGGTCAGCGGCAGGTACAACGCCGAGATCTACGCCATCAGCACGCGGACCGGTCATCTGATCCGCCGAATCCCGGTCGGCTCCGGGCCGCACGGGCTGTGCGTCTACCCGCAGCCGGGCCGCTACTCGCTCGGCCACACCGGCGTGATGCGCTGAGCGACCTCGCTCTCCTGTCGCGCGCGCTCCGGTCCGCCCGACCGCCCGCTCCTGCTTACGGTGCCCGCCAGTGCGGGTCGCGGCCGAACGCCGCCAGCAGCTGATCGGCGGCCACGGCGTCCGAGCCGATCTCCGGGCGTTCACCGATCGCGCCGGCGGCGCGGTAGAGCTCCTCGCGCGACTTGAACCAGGCGGCAACCGGCCCGACGACCTCCGGGTCCAGGTGGGTGTTGCCGCCGGTGGCGACGGCAAGGTCCCAGCCGTGGATCAGGTGGTCCGCCGTGAGCTGCCACGCGTACTCGCTCGCAGGAGTGTCGCCAAAGGACAGGTGCACGGTGCGCTCCGCCGCCCCGGGCTCGCCGAAGGCCACCATCGCCTCCTTGCCGGCGGCCTGCGCGGCCTCCTTCGGGTCCGCGCCCAGCAGGTCGCCGTCCAGGCTGTCGCCGACGTCGGCGATGGTCTTGCCCGCCACAAGTGGCCCGGTCCACCGGTCCTCCCCGACCACGTGGTTCACCAGCTCGCGCACGTTCCAGTCGGTGCACGGCGTGGCGCGCTCCCAAGCGTCGTCCGGGACCGCGCGGACCCGGTCGAGAAAGGACTCCACGGAACGCGCGTGGATGGCGACGATGTCAGGGCTCGAGCTCATGGTGGGGGACTCCTCCGCCGGTCGACCGACCCCCCGTCTCCGCCGATCTTGCGCCGATCCGGTGCGCGAGTCGAGAGGCGCCCCGCTACCGTGTCCGCCCGTGACCGCCGTGCCCCGCTTCGTCCTCGCGTCCGCGTCTCCGGCCCGGCTCAAGGTGCTGCGAGCAGCCGGGCTCGACCCCGAGGTCGTGGTCAGCGGGGTCGACGAGTCGGGCGTGCTCGGGAGCCCGGAAGAGGTCGCCCTGACGCTCGCCACCCGCAAGGCGGAGGCGGTCGCTGCCGGTCTGGGCGGGCCACCGGCGCTGGTGCTCGGCTGCGACTCGGTGCTGGAGCTCGACGGCGAGGCGTTCGGGAAGCCGGTCAACGCTCCGGAGGCAGTCAGCCGGTGGCGGCGGATGCGGGGGCGGTCCGGGATTCTCCACACCGGGCACTGCCTGATCGACACCTCGACCGGACGGCGAGTGGCCGACGTGGCCTCGACCACGGTGCACTTCGCCGATCTCAGCGACGGCGAGGTCACGGCCTACGTCGGGACGGGCGAGCCGCTGCACGTGGCTGGTGCGTTCACGATCGACGGCCTGGGCGGGCCTTTCGTGGACCGCATCGAGGGCGACCCGCACAACGTGGTGGGTGTCTCGCTGCCACTTTTGCGCCGGTTGCTCCGCCTGCACCACGTGACTGTGCCGCAGCTCTGGGATGACACCAACTTCCCGCGCTGACAGTCGGAGCAAGGTCACCCTCCGCGCCCGTTGAGAAATCTCAACGCTAGGCCGCGCCGGTGACTATGGCCCGCTGCGTCCCCAGAGCCAAGTCTGGGTCCACTCGGGTACGGCCGCGTCGAACGACGTCGGCCGTCGGGCGCTTTGCAAGGGGAGGGGCACTACATGTTCGGTCGAACACACCCACCGGCTCACGGACCCAGACGCCGCAGGCTGCAGAAAACCGGAGTCGTCGCCGGATCGGTACTCGTGCTGGGGAGCATCTACATGCTGCCCGCCGGAGCGGTCCACGCCACCGGCGCCTTTGAGCTCGACGGAAACGCTACGAACGGGGGCGCCGCAGGTGACGACTGGGACAACGTCTG
>JAVEDG010000278.1 GCA_030841245.1 Actinomycetota bacterium | reverse complement strand
GTGGGAGGCTGCTCATGATCAGCGCGGCGTCGTGGCTGCATGGCGCTCACAGAGCGATACGGCGCGGACGGACGGCTCAGAGAGAGTCCCCGGCGGAGAGCTTCAGTTGCTTGCCCGCTGCGGTGACCGCGGCCGCCAGCGAGTCGAGGTCGTAGGCGCCGTAGTGCCGCTGTCCGTTGATGAAGAAGGTGGGCGTTCCGGTCGCGCCGCTGAGGTCCGCCGATTCGACGTCCTGGGCGACCTTGGTCTCGTGGGCATGGCGCATGAGGTCGTCGTGGAACTGCTCGACGTCGAGATCTAGGTTGCCGGCGTAGCGGACGAGGTCGGCCGGTGTGAGGTTCTCCTGGTGCTCGAGCAGATGGTCGTGCATCTCCCAGAACTTGCCCTGGGCGGCGGCAGCTTCGGCGGCCTCCGCGGCCAGCTGTGCCGCCGGGTGCACGTCTGGGAGCGGGAGCTGTCGCCACACGAAACGCAGCTCGGTGTCGGCGAGCAGGTCACGCACCACCGGCTCGGCTTGGCCGCAGAAAGGGCACTCGAAGTCGCCGAACTCGATGACGGTGATCGCTGCCTCGAGCGGCCCGCGGATGTGGTCGCGTTCGGGGTCGACCTCGGGGATCAGGTCCTGGATCAGTCGGACGTCACCCTGCAGCGCCCGTATCCGCCGCGACGGGGACAGGAACCCGGCGAGCCGGTAGACGATCCAGGTGAGCAGGGATGAGACGACCGCGGCTGACAGTGCACCGAGCTTCGCCTCGGCCAGCTCGGTGCCGGAGAATGCGCGGTCGGCGATCAGCAACGCCACGGTGAAGCCGATGCCGGCGATGGTTCCGCTCCCCAGCACGGCCGCCCAGCCGACCGGCGGTCGGATCCGTCCGCGGCTCAGTCGCGTCATCACAGAGGACGTCAGCATCAGCGCGAGTGGCTTGCCGACCACGTAGCCGATCAGGACACCGAGTGTGATGGGTGTCGCGTACGCCGTGCGCAGGAAGCTGCCGTTGAGCTGGATGCCGGCGTTGGCCAGCGCGAACAAGGGAACGATCAGGTAGCTCGTCCACGGGTGGAAGAACGTCTGCAGCCGTTCGTTGGGCGAGAGCGCCGAGGTGATGCTGGCAGTCGCCGAACGCGCGAGTTCCGAGGTCGGCTGCTCGCGGAACGATCTCACCAGCACCGTCGCTTGCTCGAGCTCCTCGCGGGCCGGGGCGTAGGCCGGGGCCGAGAGCCCGATGGCCAGACCAGTGACGATCGGATCGACTCCGCTGGCCAACAACGCTGACCACATCGCGAGCCCGAGCCCGACATAGACCCACCGCCGCTGCACCCGTCGAATCGAGGCAACCAACAGGACGGCGGATACCGCGACAGCGGTGCCCAGGTGGGCGAGGTCGAAACCGTCGCTGTACACCAAAGCGATGACGACTAGAGCCACGAGGTCGTCGACGACCGAGACGGTCAGCAAGAAGACCCGCGCTCGGTCCGGGACGTCGCGCCCGAGCAACGCAAGCAGACCGAGCGCCAGCGCAGTGTCGGTCGACATCGCGACCCCCCAGCCCTCTGCGCTCGAGTGCCCGCCGTTCACAGCCAGATAGATCGCAGCTGGAATGGCCATCCCGACGAGCCCGGCCACCAAGGGCAGCGCGAACCTTCGGCGCTCGCGCAGATCACCGAGGTCGAACTCGCGGCGGGCCTCCAAGCCGACGACGAGGAAGAACAGCGTCATCAACCCGCTGTTGACCCAGGTCCGCACGTCACGGTCGACCTGCATGTCGCCGAGGCGAATCGAGAACCTGGCGTGCCAGATGGTCTCGTAGCTCGCGAGGTCGATGTTCGCCCAGACCAGGGCAGCCACGGCGGCCGCGAGCAGGACGCCGGCGCTACCCGACTCGGTCCGCAGGAACGCGCGTAGTGGCGCCGCCCGCTCGCGCGACCACGTCGTGCGATCACGCCATAGGGCTGACCGGTCAGCCACGAGGGCGGCGGCGTCGCCGGGCCCGGATCCCGGCGTTGTCGAGGACGAGGTCCGCCGTACGGCGTGCGGTCTGGGCGGCCAGAGGGGCCTTGTCCATCTGAGCGGTGGCTACAGCGCCGTCGTAGAGCACGATCAGGGTCTCCGTCAGCTGCTTGGGGTCGGCAGCGTCGGCGTCGGCGGCAAGGCCGAGGAACAGGTCGCGCACCCATGCGCGGAATGTGGTCGCCGCTCGAGCCTCCACGCTGTCGGGCGCCGCCTCGGCGAGGGCGTTCATGAAGGCACAGCCGCGGTAGTCGGGCTCGGCGAAGAGGACGCCGAGCGCGTCGTAGACGGCCAGGATCCGCTCCCGCGGATCGGTGTGCGCCTCGATTCCGGCGCTGACCCGGTCGGCCCACTTGCCGTGCCGCCCGGTCAGGTACTCGCGCACCAGGTCGTCCTTGCCGGCAAACGAGTAGTACAACGAGCCCTTGGCCACCCCGGCATGGGCGATGACCCGGTCGATGCCGACGGCGTGGATGCCCTCGTTGTAGAACAGCTCGTCGGCCGCAGTCAGGAGGCGCTGCTTGGCGCTCCTGTGCCGCTGCTCGGGCTTGGTCACCCCGCCACGCTAACCGACGGATCTGTCTAAATAAAGTCACGGACGCCTCATTGTCTATTCAGACCGAGCGGTCTAGCGTGCGATGGTAGTTAGACAACTCCGTCTAAACACAGTTCGACGGGTGACAGCCCATGACCACCACCACATCGACCACCGCCGCCGACCTGACCGGACAGACCGCGCTGGTCACCGGCGCAACATCGGGCATCGGCAAGGCCGCGGCGTTCAAACTCGCCGAGCACGGCGCCAACGTGGTCGTGCACGGCCGTGACGCCGGTCGAGGCACACAGGTCGTCGAGGAGATCGAACTCCTCGGCGGGCACGCGCGATTCGTTGCAGCCGACCTGAGCGATCCGGACGCCATCGCCCACCTCGCTGACGAGATCGGCCACATCGACATCCTGGTCAACAACGCCGGCTCATCCTGGTTCGGACCCAGTAGCGCACTCGACCCCGCCACCTACGACCGACTCTTCGACAGCAACGTCCGTTCCGCCTACCTGCTCACCGCCGCGCTCGCACCGGCCATGGTCGGCAACGGCGGAGGCGTCATCATCAACGTCGCCAGCATGGCCGCCACGGTCGGGCTACCCGGCGGCGCCGCCTACAGCGCGACCAAAGCCGCGCTTCTGGCCATGACACGTTCCTGGGCGGCCGAGTACGGCGCCGGCGGCGTGCGGGTCAACGCGGTCGCGCCAGGCCCCGTGTTCACCGAGGGAGCGAAGAACACCGACGCCCTGGCCAAGACCACCCTGCTCAACCGCGCGGCACAACCCGAAGAAGTCGCCGAGACAATCGCCTTCCTCGCCTCCCCCCGCGCCGGCTACATCACCGGCGCCACCATCGCCGTCGACGGCGGTCGAAACGCCGTCTGATTTGAACCTGCGACCCCTGGGTTGTGAGCCGCACTAGTGGCCCATTCTGGAGCTCGGCGCTACGCTCGCCTGAGCCACATAACCGCAGGTCAGAGGCATGGATTTGCCTCCGCCATCTAGGTTTACCCCTCTTTCGGCACGTTTCCGTCGCGCAACGGACCAAGAATGCAGCTTGAGCAACACGTCATCTCGTCCGGCGAATACTCCCGCAACATTTGGTACCATGCCGGCCCCCAGGGCACGCCTCATTCCCTCTGCATTTTTCTCGATGGTGAGCACTACATCCGGGGCCTGGATGCACTGCCGGTCTTGGAGGCTTTGCTGGGTGAGCGCGGGATGCCTTCCCTGTCGCTGTTGTTTGTGTCACACGTCAGCAGCGATCCGGGCCAGGTGGACTACGCCTGCCGCCACGCCGACTATGCCTGCAACGAGCGCTACGCCCGGTACATCGCCACGGATGTGGCGCACTGGGCCCAGGCGCGCAACAAGGGCATCCGAGCAACGGGCCACCTGATCTGCGGACTGAGTCTGAGCGGACTGCAGGCCGCCTACGTGACCTGCCGTCATCCGCAGACGTTTTCACTTTGCTTGAGCCAGTCGGGCTCATTCTGGTGGCTCGACGGCAAAGAGGACCGCCTCTCCCCGACCGCGGCGAAATTCTGGCTCAGCGTGGGCGATCAGGAAACGGCGGAGAATGTATCCCATTCCCCGGAACTCTTTCAGCAGATCTCTCAAATCGCCGGAGTTGAGCGGGCCGCAGCGAATATTAGACAGCTCGGGGGAACGGTGCATTATCACAATTTTTCCGGAGGACATGCCCCGGCGCCATGGAGACAGGAACTCGCTCCGGCTCTGCGCTGGCTTTTGACCCCTCGCTGAATCCAAGATTCACTCCCTTTCCGCCATTCATGTGGCCGTCGCGGCGCTTCGCCGTCGTGGCCGGCGACTATGCCGCCACGCAGATACACACCTGAGTCGGTGTCTCGCCAGTGAATGGGGCGCGCTCGAAGTCGCCAAAGCGTTCGACAAGTCGCAAGCCTCCAGCTTCGAGAAGGAGCGCAAGCTCCTGCGGAAAGAAGCTGCGGACCTCGACGGAACTGACGACGAAGTCAGGCTCCCCCTCGGTCGAGAAGTACCAGATCCCGCGCGTGACCTGCGCCGCAGCGTCATAGCGCTCCTCGACGTCGACGCGGATCTCACCATGCTCGGGGTCAGCGAAGCGCTGCTTCTCGCGGCGCAGACCATCGGCGCCAGCCAGGACCTGCACACTCGGGTTGAAGACATCGAAGGCGAACCGTCCGCCCGGCGTCAGGTGTCGGCGCACGGCACGAAAGCAGTTCACGATGTCGCCGACGGCGTGCAGATGAGTTAGCGAGTTCGAGGCCACGAACACGAGCCCGAACCGCTCGTCGAGATCGAAGTCAGTCATGTCACCCAAGTGCAGCCCCGCCGTCACCCCACTGGCCTCGAACTTCGCGCGCGCTCGAGCAAGCATGTCGCTGGAAAGGTCGATTCCCTGGCAGGCGATGCCGCGCTCGGCGATCGGGAGGAGCACAGAGCCCGTTCCACACCCAAGCTCCAGGACGGGCCCACCGGTCGTGGCCGCGAGGTCGAGGTAGAACTGTGCGCGCGATCCCAGCCCACTCGGCTGCGGGAACATGAGGTCGTAGAGCCTTGCGTTGGAGTACAAACTCTCGAGCATCGCCACTCCTTGCCGTCTGGCCCTGCGAGGTCCCACGGATCGCTAAGGACGATGTCGATCGTCACAGCATCACTTGGGGCCTCGGTCGCCAGAGTGATATTGATGCTCCTAGGGTCGTCAAGCCAACATCTGCTGGGGTAGGTCGGCGTAGAGCTCGCGGGCGATGTATCGGATCTGTTCTGGTTCGAGGAGCAAAGGGACCTCGGCCGGATCCCGGCTCCGCACTGCTGCTCACGGTCGAGGAGGCGGCTGACTGCCTCTGCGTCGGCCGGCCATTCAGCCGGCTGATTACGCCGGAGTTCGCATGGATTCACGGCAGTGCTTGCCAACGAGGTGCTGAGGGGGATACAGAAGGCCTGACCACCAAGATCGGTGATCAGGCCTCTGACCTGCGGTTTTCCTGGTAGCGGGGGCAGGATTTGAACCTGCGACCTCTGGGTTATGAGCCCAGCGAGCTACCGAGCTGCTCCACCCCGCGCTGTGGTAGCGACTTTACGTCAGGATCAACCACGCCAGC
>JAVEDG010000277.1 GCA_030841245.1 Actinomycetota bacterium | reverse complement strand
ACCGGCATGCCGAGCGCCTCGGAGACCTCGACGTAGCTGCGTTCGGGCGTGTAGGCCAGGGCCCGCAGCAGAGAACGGCAGCGTTGGGAGAGCCGATCGAGTGCGCGAGCGACCAGCCGGCTCTGGTCGTTCCGCACGACCACGTGCTCGGGGGACTGCTCGGTCGAGTCCGGCCGTTCCAGCAGGTCGATCGTGTCGTCGGCCACCTCGCGCCCGCTGCGACGCAGCACCCGAAGACACTCGTTGCGTGCGGTCGTGGCGAGCCAGCCGGCGACGGCCGCAGGTTCACGCAGGCGAGGCAGTGACTCGACGAGGCGCAGCCAGACGGTCTGGGAGACGTCAGCCGCGTCGGCCGGTTCGAGGCGGTAGGAGCGAGCGACGTGCCACACAAGGCCGCCGAACCGCGCGACCAGCTGGTCCCAAGCGGGCTGGGAGCCGTCGGCGGCGCCCAGCACGAGGTGGGCGACGTCGGGCTCACCCGGGGACGCTGCGTCCTCGACTGGCACGTCCCTCCCTCCCACGCCGTGGGGGCCTCCGAGGCCGGACGCCTGGTCCGCACGATATCGGTCACGTGGGCGAGCGCGTCGCCGACGACCGGGTCGCGGAATGTCATGAGTCTGGCCTCCTCTCAAGGCGAACGTCGCTGCTGTCCGGGGCAAGGTCGAGTGGGTGGCGCGCTCATACCCGGATGGCGGAGCCGTCCCCTGCGCGGCTCCCCCATCCAGGTCCGGCCCGCTAGACGATCCGGTTGACGAGTGGGCGCCGACGCGCCCGTCGCAGGTGCCGGAGCCGCACCGCCTCCCGGATGAGCTGGCGCTCGGAGCCGGCGTCCTCCAGGACGACCCCCCGCGCTCCCGCATCCCCCCACAGGGCGGGAGCCCGGAAGCCGCCGGCTCCGAGCAGACCTTCGGCGACCCGGTCCACAACCAGTAGGTGACGCCCGGCGCGCACGAGCGCCCGTTGCTGCGTGCCTTCCACGGCGTACCCCCCTCCTACCGGCTGCTGCACATCCACCCCTGACCGAGTGCCTTGTTCGGGCCGAGACCCCGAGGGGGATCTCACGGGGGAGAGCAACCGAAGGTGCGCCCTGATACACACGCGCCGGAGAAACCTGCCGGTCCGGCTGTACGCAGCGCCGCCGGCACGTGCGTGGTTGGTCGCGCCGCTTCGCGCAGCCCCTAGTCGCGCCGCTTCGAGCCGAACATGATGTCGTCCCACGACGGCACCGCCGGCCGCCTCCCGCCGCGAGCTGCCGGGCGCGGAGCGGGTGCCCCGCCCGAGGCCGCCTTGTCCGCCTCGTCGGCCTCCCGGTCGTAGACCTGGTCGCTCGCGGCCCTGTCTATGGCGTCACTGTCGGGGTGCGGCACGCTGGCCAGCCGGCGCAAGCGGGTCTGGGCCTCCGCCGGGGTGTCGCGTGCGGTTCGGGTCTCGTCGACCAGCCACTGGGCCTCGGCGTCGTCAGGAGCGAGCACCCGGCCTCGCGGGTCGAACGTCCAGCGGGCGGTGCGGTCGTGGCCCGCGGCGACATAGGTCAGCGACACGGTCCACCGGGTCTCCTCGCTGCGCCACCCGTCCCAGCGCACCGACTCGTCGGAGACCTCCTGGGCGGCCAGCCGCTTCTCGACGACCTCGATCAGAGTGGGCGCGCTGCCGTTGCTCGCCCGCCGGGCCGGCGCCAGCTTGGCCTGGTCCACGACGTGCTCGCGCTCGGCGAGGACGGGCACCGCGTAGCGCTCGATCCGCTCCTCGGGCACGCCCGCGGCGGCGGCGACTTCGACGATGCTCGCGCCGGCCCGGATGCGGGTCTGGATGTCGCGGGGGGTGAGCTGACTCTCCAAGGTGATCTCCAGCTGGCCGCCTTGCCGCCGGTCTCGGAGCGCGACTGCGAGTCGCTCGTCGATCGGCACACGGAACTGCCTGTTGTCGTCGTCCTCGAGGACCAGGTGCGAGCGCTCGGGGGTGACGGCGACCAGGCGCAGGTCAGTCGTCTCCAGATCACTCATCGTGGGCCTCCACGCACCGACGGGACCGACTGCGCCGAGGCTATGTCGTCCCCTCGCGCAGCCGCGGGAGGCGCGCCCGGTTCCGGCGGAGATTCGTCGACAAATTTCCGTCGGTCCCCGGGGCCGGGTTCAGGCACCTTGCGGCAGTCCGGTCGTGGCCAGCCGGAGCGACCGGAGGCCGCTCACGCACGCCGCGACGGCAAGGACGCCTGCCACGGTGCTCACGAGGAAGCCCCAGCGCGAGTCGACCCGGTCGGCGACCGCCCCGGCTACCGAGGCGCCCACGGCCAGCCCCACCGCCAGGCCCGAGAACGCCCAGGCCATGCCCTCGTTGAAACGACCGGCGGACACGATCCGCTCGATCACCCCGATCCCCGCAACCATGGTGGGCGCGATCGAGAAGCCGGCGAGCAGGGCCAGCGGGTACAGCGCCAGCAGCGAGGTCACGAACGGGAGCGGGACCAGTGTCAGCGCCATGCCGACCGCCCCGAGCAGGAAACGCGTCGGCAGCGGCGTCCGCCAGTGCACCAACCCGTAGAAGAGTCCGCCGGTCATGCTCCCGAAGGCGTAGAGCGCGAGCACCAGCCCGGCCGCAGCGCGGTGCCCCCGCTCGTCAGCGAAGGCGACCGCCGTCACCTCCATGGCGCCGAAGATCGTCCCGAGCCAGAGCATCACGACCACGATGACCGGCATCCCCTTCAGCCGGATCACCCACGCGCCGCCGTGCTCGCCGGGCTGCGGCGGCGGTTCGGTCACCCGCTGCGCGAACAACCAGGCGCCGCCGGCCACCAGCAGCACCAGCGCCGCGACCAGGCCAGCGCTGGGCCAGACCTGCGTCGCCAGGACCGTCACCAGCGGCGGCCCGGTGACGAAGACGACCTCGTCGACCACCGACTCCAAGGAGAAGGCCGTGTGCATCCGCGGGCCGGCGCCCAAGACGTACGTCCACCTGGCCCGGACCATCGAGCCGATGCTGGGAGAGGCCACGGCGGCGACGGTCACAGCGAGGAAGAACGACCAGCGGGGCGCGCCCGAGGATACGAGCACGAGGAACGCCACCATGCCCACCACGTGCAGGCTGATCGCGGGCAGGCTGACGCGACGTTGCCCGTAGCTGTCGATCAGTCGGGCCAGCGCCGGCGCGCCGCCCGCGTTGACCAGAGCGAACGTGGCCGATAGGGCACCGGCCAGACCGTAGGATCCCGTCCGCGCGGAGATCAGCACGACGATGCCGAGCCCGACCATCGAGATGGGCATCCGCGCGACGAAGCCGGCCGACGAGAACGCCAGTGCTCCGGGCACGCGCAGCACATCGCG
>JAVEDG010000258.1 GCA_030841245.1 Actinomycetota bacterium | reverse complement strand
GTCTTGGCCGAGTCGTAGGAGTCCAGCGCGCGGCGGTAGTCCTGGCGGGTGGCCTCGTCCAGCTCACGACCGGTCGTCAGGTCCCCGAGCCGCGTGACGTCCTCGCCGAAGCGGACGACGTCCTCCTCGGCGACCGACCGGACCTGTGCCAGCGACTCCGCAGCAGCTTGCTTTCGCTGTGTCCGGGCGCGGGCGTTGTACACGAGCAGCGCGACGACGACCAGCGCGATGACCACCCAGATCCCCATGCCCACCCTCGTCCCCTCGTCCTGCCGGTGCCGGGCCTTGCTTCAGGAGACTGGCGCGTTGGCGCAGGCGACACGCCGACAACCGGTGAACCAACGCGCCAGCCATCCCGGTGGCAGCCGGGTCGGTCCGCCCCAGCGATCAGTCCTTGATCTCGCATATGACCGCCCCGTTGGTCACCGTGGCGCCGACCTCGGCGGTCAGCCCGCTGATCGTGCCGGACTTGTGCGCGTTGAGCGGCTGTTCCATCTTCATCGCCTCGAGCACCACCACGGGGTCGCCCTCGGCCACCGTCTGCCCCTCCTCGGCGACCACCTTGACGATCGTCCCCTGCATCGGGCTGGTCAGCGCGTCGCCGCCGGCCGCCGCGCCGGACTGCTGCCCGCGGGCCCGCCGCGCCGGTCGCGCCGGTCCCGCCGAGGCTGCTCCGGCACCGAGCCCGGCAGGCAGCACGACCTCGAGGCGCCGGCCGCCGACCTCGACGACCACCCGCTCGCGGTCCCCTGCCGGCTGCTGGTCGGCGCTCTCGCCGTCGTACGGCGCGATGGTGTTGTCGAACTCGGTCTCGATCCAGCGGGTGTGCACCGTGAAGGGTGCCGTCCCGTCGGGCGCAAAAGCCGGGTCGCTGACCACGGCGCGGTGGAACGGGATCACCGTGGGCATGCCGCCCACCTCGAACTCGGCAAGCGCCCGGCGCGAGCGCTCCAGGGCCTGGCGGCGCGTCGCTCCGGTCACGATCAGCTTGGCGACGAGCGAGTCGAAGGCGCCGGGCACGGTCTCGCCCTCGTCGTAGCCGCCGTCGACCCGTACGCCGGGGCCCGACGGCGGCCGCCAGCTGGTCAGCGTCCCGGGCGCGGGCAGGAAGCTACGCCCGCCGTCCTCGGCGTTGATGCGGAACTCGATCGAGTGGCCGCGTGCCGGCGGGTCGTCGTAGCCCAGCGCCTCGCCGTCGGCGATGCGGAACATCTCGCGCACCAGGTCGATGCCGGTCACCTCCTCGGAGACGGGGTGCTCGACCTGCAGCCGGGTGTTCACCTCGAGGAAGGAGATGGTGCCGTCCTGGCCGACGAGGAACTCGCACGTCCCTGCGCCGACGTAGCCGGCTTCGGCGAGGATCGCCTTGGACGCGCGGTAGAGCTCGCCGTTCTGCTCGTCCGAGAGGTACGGCGCGGGCGCCTCCTCCACGAGCTTCTGGTGGCGGCGCTGCAGCGAGCAGTCGCGGGTCGACACGACGACGACGTTGCCGTGCTGGTCGGCCAGGCACTGGGTCTCGACGTGGCGCGGCCGGTCGAGGTACTTCTCCACGAAGCACTCGCCGCGCCCGAAGGCGCCGACCGCCTCGCGGACGGCCGACTCGAACAGGTCGGGGATCTCCTCGATCGTCCGGGCGACCTTCAGGCCGCGGCCGCCGCCGCCGTACGCCGCCTTGATCGCGACCGGGACGCCGTGCTCGTCGGCGAACGCCACGACCTCATCGGCGTCCGCGACCGGCTCCTTGGTGCCGGCGACCAGAGGGGCACCCGCCCGCTCGGCGATGTGGCGGGCCTTGACCTTGTCGCCGAGGGAGTCGATCGCGCTGGGGGGAGGCCCGATCCAGGTCAGGCCGGCGTCGATGACCGCCCGGGCGAAACCTGCGTTCTCGGCCAGGAAGCCGTAGCCGGGGTGGACACCGTCGGCGCCTGAGCGCCGGGCTACCTCGATGAGCTTCTCGACGTCGAGGTAGGTGTCGGCCGGGGTACTGCCGTCGAGCGCGAACGCCTCGTCCGCGGTGCGCACGTGCAGCGCGTCGCGGTCGGCGTCGGCGTAGACCGCGACGCTGCCGATGCCGGCGTCCCGGCAGGCCCGGGCGACCCGGACCGCGATCTCGCCGCGGTTGGCGATGAGGACCTTGCGCACGGAGGGCACACCTCGCTGGGTCGCCGGCTCGGACTGTTGCGCCGGAGTCTAGAGACAGGGCTGGCCCGGCGGGCATCCGGTCTCGGTCGACCCGGCGACTCGCCGTCTCCCTCGTTCTGTCGCGCTACGGCGTTTCGTGACTACCCCGGGTAGCGCAGGCTGCCATGTCGGACAAGGACTGGTCCGAAAGGATGACGAAGGATCCCCCACTTGTGCCTTAGCGAGTCGGGTGTTCGGCGGGCACGATCGGAGTTGCCTCGGGGAAGGGCAGCACAAGGGTGGGGAACAGAAGTGGTTCACGGGGCACGCGTTGTCATCGCCGACGCCCAGCCGCTTATCCGCGCCGGTCTGCGCGCGGTCATTGAGCCGGCAGGCATGGCGGTCGTCGGCGAGGCTGCCAGGGCCGACGAGCTGATCGACCTTTACTGCGCGAGGGGCGCAGATCTGTGTGTCGCGGACTCCGGTCTCCCCGGGGACCTGCTCGATGCCGTGCGACGCGTGTCCGCCGCCGGCGGCAAGGCGGTGGTCCTGGCCGATCATGACGACGAGCACGTGATGCCGTGTCTGGTCCGAGCCGGTGCTCGGGGCTACCTGTCGAAGAGCAGCAGTCCAGACAGCCTCGTCCGGGCCTTCCGTGCAGTGATGGCCGGCGAGGTGGCCATCCCGCGTGAGCTGGTTTCCCGCCTGTTGCTCGACCTTCAGCAGGTGGAGAACCGTCGCTCGACCGACCCCGAGCTGGCACACCTGACCGGGCGCGAGCGGCAGGTGCTGGACCTGCTGCGACGAGGTGTCGCCACGTCGGACATCGCCGCCGAACTCTTCGTCGCCCCCGTGACCGTGCGCACTCACGTGTCCGCGATCATGCGCAAGCTGGACCTTCCCGACCGGGCAGCCGTGCTCGTATACGCCCGGGACGCAGGTCTTGCCGCCTTCTCGCGCCGCGAAGACGAGGCTCGGGACCGGGTCCGAGCCGGCTGATCCGCTCGCTCCACCGACCCTGAGCGCCCGTTCGTCGCCATCCGGGAGCCAGAGTTACGCCCTCACGGGCCGACCGGCGCTCATGACCTCCGCCGATCGAGCGTCGCCCGGACGAGTGAGTCAGCGGCCCCAAATTGACAACATTTCATGATCTTCCGGTACATTCCGCCTGGGTCTGTTGATGGCTTGACCTGGGCTTGGAAATCGGGCTCAAGGGGAATGCCGATACGGACATCGATGCACGTCTGGTCCGCGGGCGTGAGCAGCGGGGTCGCATCGTATCGAGAGGTTCCCTGTCATGAAGCACCAGCACCGTCGTCCGACGCATTCGCGTCGCCGCACGGCCCTCGCCGTCGGCACCCTGTTCGTCGCCGTGATCACCGCACTCGGGGCTTCGTCCCCGGCGATGGCCGCCAAGGGCAGCGGCGGAGGAGGCGGCAAGCCCGCCCCCTCCGGGTCATCGACCCTGTCGCTCGTCCTGCTCGACTCCACTGACGGCGTGGCTCACTTCGGCCAGCAGGTCACATTCGATGCGTCGTCGAGCGCTACGACCGAGCCGCACGTGAGCCTGAAGTGCTCGCAGAACGGCGTTGTCGTGTACACGACGCAAGCTGGCTACTACGCCAGCTACCCCTGGCCGTGGACGCAGACGATGACGCTCTCGTCGGGCGCGTGGACGGGTGGAGCGGCAGAGTGCAGCGCGTCGCTGTACTACTTCAACGGTTCGAAGACCGTGACGGCGGCCACGCTCGGCTTCCACGTCGACGCCTGACGAACGACATAGCACCAGCGAAGAGGTCCCGGCTGACGCCGGGACCTCTTCGCTTTGAGGTAACTACCGGGCGGCTACGGGATCGAGATCCCGGAGTCGTTGCCCGTGTACGTCACCGCGGTGTTCTCGGTGCACGCGCTCGAACTGCCCAGCTGAGCCTGGTTGGTTGAAGCGTACGTCACTCTCCAGTAGACCGTCCTGTCGCTAGTGATTCGGAATGAGGTGTTGTTCGTTGTCTTGGACGCTGACGTCGCGCCACTGACAGACAGCGGTCCCTCGCTGTAGAGCAGGCCGGTCGCGAGCGTCCCACCGTCGTTGGCGCAGTTGGCGGCCGTGTCGTACAGCTCGAACGTGACGCTCCCGGCGAGGTTCCCGCCACCGGATGCGCTGACTGTCGTCTTGTCCTGCGGGAAGACGAACTGCCTGGTCGAGATGGTGGTCTGGACCTGACTCACCACGACAGTCTCGTCGGGGTCGTCACAGCTACCGTTGTGCGTGCTGCCCAGGTTGTTGACGTCGGTAGCCGCCGGTATGTACTGAGCCTTCCAGTGGTAGCTACCAGGAGCACCTGGCGTGTAGCTCACCGGTCCGTAGGTTCCGTCGCCGCTGATCGGCGTGAAGTCCTGCGGGTTGGTGTCGCCCAAGGTGGTGCTGTTCGCGGTGAGCGTGCCGCAACCGGTCGAGCTCGGGCCGAACAGCGAGAACGTGATCTTGCCGCCGGCCGGAGCGCCGTTGGTGGCGTTGATGGACGTGTAGGTGTTGTTCACGCCGCCGTTCGTCCCCGGCTGGGTGGCTGTGGGATGTGCCGCCGAACCAAGGGTTGCGTTGTCCTGCACGGCCTGGCCGAAGTCGACCGGCGACGCGACGGCTGCCGTGTCCAGGTCCGGTGTCACCGGATTGACCGTGAAGCACTCTCCCGTGGAGTGGTCCGAGGCGTCTGGCACCCCGGTCTTGGTTGACGTGAAGTCACCCCTCCAGCAGTAACGGCCGGCTGAGGTCAGCGTGGCCGCATCGGAGACGATCGGTTCGGCGGTGGCCTGAGACACTGCCTTCGAACTACCGATCGGCACACCGCCGGTGTCGCAGGTGCCGGAGGCGATGGGGCCGCAGAGGTAGAACTGCAGGTTTCCGGTCCAGTTCTGGACGCCGGTGACCGCAAGAGCAGCCGAGTCCTTGGCGGTCACACTGCCGGTCCCGATCGACAGACCGGCGGCCGGGATTGTCGTCCCGTCGCCTGCCTTCGGAGTCGTGGTCAAGCTCGATCCACAGGTGCCGAACCCGCCGAGGACGAAGTCCTTCAGCGTGGCCGTGGTCGACGTCGACGATCTCGTCTCCGACGCCACGCTTGCGAAGCACTCGTCTCCGACCCCGAGCAGGGACAGGTTGATACCGCCCTCGTAGAACTCACCGTTGAGGTAGGTGCTGTTCCCAGACTTGTCGGTGTAGGACCACGGCGCGGGCGTCCCATTGGTTGGGTTCACGATCCCGCAGAACGCGTCTTGCGTAGTAAGGGTGGATGAGCAGAGAGCGTTGTCAGACGTCTCCAGCGTCCGCAGGTTGACGTCTCCGCAGGTGCCACCAGCCTTCTTGCACGTGGGGTCCCATTTGTAGACCGTGATCGTGGACGTGCTCCCGCCGTTGCTGAAGTCGCTGATGACCAGCAGGTCACCGGCCCTGTGGAGCCCGGTGAAGCCGGTGCCGCCGCCGACCGCGTTGGTGCCCAGACCAACAGCGTTCTGGAAGAACCAGAAGCCCTGCTGCGCGTCGCCGCTGTTGTCATAGCGGTCCGAACCGAAGAACAGGACCTCACAAGTTGATGCGCCGCCGCTGGGGCAGGTACTGGCGTTAGGAGCCAGCGAGTACCTGGCGGCGAAGCTGTGCAGCAGGTTGTCCTTGTCGGGCAGACCGCCGGCGCCGTCCTTCCACGCCCAGTTCGAGACGTCTTGCGGGTCCTTCGACCCGCCGCCGGTGAAGATGCTTGCGTTGAGGCTCCCGTCGTCCGCCCACGAGACCGCCGTGGCGCCAGTGGTGTTGGCAGCGGAGGTGCACTGGTCCG
>JAVEDG010000243.1 GCA_030841245.1 Actinomycetota bacterium | reverse complement strand
GTCACCGTGGGCCTCCTGCTGGGTGCTTTAGGACTGCGCGGACGAGACCGCGACACCGCCACCGGCGCCCTGCTGGCCGCGGGACTCGGACTCGGCGTCCTCTTCCTGTCGAGGCTGCACACCTACGCCACCACAGGCTTCGGTCTGCTCTTCGGCTCCATCACCTCGGTCTCCGACGCCCAACTGCACCGGCTCGCAATCATCGCTGTCATGGTGCTCGCCGCAATCGGTCTGCTTTGGCGCCCGCTGTGGTTCTCCTCCATCGACCCCGACACCGCAGCCGCCCGCGGTGTCCCCACCCGCGTCATCGCTGTCCTCTTCCCGGGTCTGCTGGGTGTCGCGGTCGCCGAAACGATCCAGGTCACCGGTGTACTGCTTGTTCTGACCCTGGTGGTCACCCCCGCCGCCGCAGCATTCCGCGTCACCGGGCGACCAACCCGGGCGGTCGCGCTGTCCGTCGCGCTCGCGACTGCCGCATGTCTAGGCGGCATCCTGGCCAGCCTGCAATGGGACGCGCCGCCCAGCTTCTTCATCTCACTGCTCTCATTCGCCGGCTACGCAGCCGCGAGGGCGTGGAGCATGCTGGGTGGCGGGGACTGGTCTAGGCGACATCTCAGGTGAGTGGCGGCCGCTTGTCGACTCAGGTGGGCAGGATCGTCCCGTCGACCATGCACCGCCGCTCGCCAGTGGGGACCGTGCTCACGTTGTTCGTCGTGATTCGGAACCTGACCTGCTGGACCGAGTGGTCCGCGCCGAATACCGCCAGGTCGTACCACAGCCGGGAGAAGTGACCTGCCGAAGCAGGCACGAAGAGCGCGGTCGTAGACGTCCGTTGCGTGAAGTTGTCGGTCACAGTCGTGATGGGACTCGAGTTGATGCTCGACGGCACGGACGTGTCGAATTGCTCCATGACCGGGCCGGCGACGGTGTAGGTGACGCCCGGCTTTCCGCTGATGATCAGCTGCGTATCGACGGTGCGGGAGCCCCCGCTGCCGGTGATGGTGCAGGTTTCGTGGTACCCGTAGCCGGCGATCGTCTTCGTCGAACTGGTGACCGTCTTGCTCGCGTGGAAGCTGATCCCGTACGCGCCGCGGCCGAGCGAGACCGGGGTCTGGCCGGACGCACATGCTCCAGTGCTCTTCGCAAGGACGAGGACGCCCGATGAATTCGCGCATGCCTTGACATGCGTGACACTCACGGTCGCTGCGTTCGCCCAGATGCTGACGCCTATTACAGAGAAGCCTACGGCCGCGAGTGCCGCCCCGGTCAGAAGCGGCTTGCTTACCGTCATCAGGAACCCCCTCAGGCGACGGGCTCCGAGGAAGGCAGCTCGCCCGCATTGTCATCACCTCGGATGAGGTGTCCCCCGGAACATTACCCGCGGCGTTCACGCGCGGCAGCGTGGCGCTGCGGCGCATGACCTGGCGACGCGACGCGGCGTCAGGACACGGACAGCACGAGAACAAAGCCTTGGTGTGGCGCCTGAGCCGCCAGTTCGGTATCGGCCCTTTCTGGCGCGCACCCGTCGCGTGGCGTGCGTCAACGCGGGTATCGCCGTTCAGTAACCGGCTGCGGATCCCCGTCCGTCATCCGGATAACCCGGCCATGCCGCAAGCAAGAAGGTCATCAGTCACCGGTGCCGCAGCTCACGAGGGGTCATGAGGCGGCGGACGAGTCGGCCTGTAAGCCGGGTTCTGTCGTGCACCGAGGCGCACGGGCGGTCATCCATCTAGGACCGACGTTGCCGCCGGTCTCGTGCAACCTACCCGGGAGCTCGGGCGGGCCGCCCTCGAACGCTCCCTGTCTGGTCTTGCTCCAGGTGGGGTTTACCTAGCCGCCCGGGTCACCCCGGACGCTGGTGGTCTCTTACACCACCCTTTCACCCTTACCGGACCTCGCCTCTCGACGTGGCCGGCGGTCTGCTCTCTGTGGCACTTTCCCGCGGGTCACCCCGGGTGGGTGTTACCCACCACCTCGCCCTGTGGAGCCCGGACTTTCCTCGGCGGGTCCCGAAGGACCCGACGCGACCGCCCGGCCGGCTCGTCCGCCGTGCGCTCAAGCCTAGCGGACCCGATCACGGCTCCTGGCGCGGTTTCCCCGTCGCCCGATTGGTGATGAGCCACTCCCTCCGAGGTGGAAGGGAGCGCGATTGTGATGCGTCTGATTCGGGGTCTGCTCGCCGTGGTTCTCTGGCTGGTCGCACTGGTGGTGCTCCTCGTGGCGCTCCTGCTATGCGTGACAGTCATCGGCTTGCCCATCGGGCTGCCGTTACTCAACTACGCGCGTCGAATGTTCGGCGCGGGCCTGCGCCTGATGACCTCCCGAAAGGTGACTCATCCGGTGCAGGAGATGCAGCAGGCCCTCGCGGGCGAATCTGGACACGGGTGAGCAAGCTGCGTCGGTGACGACCCGCTCAATGAGAGCATCGGGTCGTGCCGACGCCGATACCTGAGCAGTACGACCTGTCCGGCAAGGTGGCGGTCGTCACCGGAGCGGGAAGCCCCAGCGGGATCGGTTTCGCGACGGCGCGGCTGCTCGGCGAGCTCGGCGCAACCGTGGCCATCGGCGGAACGAGCGACCGCATCGAGGCGCGCGCCACCGAGCTGACCGAGTCCGGGATCACCGCAGCCGCGGTGGTGGGTGATCTCAGTGAGCCGGAAGGAGCGGCCGCGCTCGTGGCAGCGGCGCACCGTCGATGGGGCCGCCTCGACGTACTCGTCAACAACGCCGGCATGGTCTCCGCGTCCGACCCGGACTACCAGGAGGGCACGATCGACGCGATGTCGGTGCACGTCTGGCACGCATCGCTTCGACGCAACCTGGACACCGCGTTCCTGGTCACCAAGGCGGCACTCCCCCACATGACGGCCCAGGGCTCGGGCAGGATCGTCATGGTCGCAAGCGTCACCGGACCGGTCATGGCGATGCGCGGCGACGTTGCTTACGCCACCGCGAAGGCGGTCATGGTGGGGCTTACGAGATCGCTGGCCGTCGACGTTGCAGCCCACGGGATCACTGTGAACGCCGTCGCGCCGGGCTGGATCGAGACAGGGTCGCAGACTCCGGCAGAGAGGCTCGAAGGCGTGACGACCCCCGTCGGGCGAAGCGGGAGCCCGGAGGAAGTGGCCACCGTGATCGCGTGGTTGTCCAGCCCGGGCGCGTCGTACGTCACAGGTCAGTGCATCACGGTGGACGGCGGCAACTCCGTGGCCGAGCAGCGCGCCGTCGAGCGCTGACACGCCGGGCACCAGCCGCCGAACGCCGCACATCGTCGACTATCCGGGAACGAACCCCACGGTCCGCCGGTCGACGTCCGCCTCCGTCAGGCGCACCCGCACCCGCTCGCCCAGCGGCAGGTCGCCGCTGCACCGCGCACGCACGGCGGGTTCCCGCAGCTGCACGATCCCGCCACCCCGCTGGCTCACCTCGACGACAACGGCGTCGAACACCTCGCCGACCGAGCTGCGCAGCACGACCGCCTCCATCAGGGCGAGGCACTCACGCTCGAGGTTGCCGGCACGCTGGTCGCTCTCCGACATCCGCGCCGGCAGGCCCGGCAGCCCCTGGCGCACCCAGTCGGGGATCTCGACACCGGCGACCAGGGAGAAGCAGACCTCGCTCACATAGCGGTCGGCGAGGCGTCGCAACGGTGCGGTCGCGTGCGCGTACTCGGCCGCCACCGCCGCATGGGTGGCGTGATCGGGGAGGCCGCCGTCGAACGCCGTGTAGCCGGCACCGCGCAACAGCACGGTCGACTGCTCGGCCAGCGCGGCCTGGTTGGGCTCGTGCGGGTCCAGGCCGCGGATCATCTCGGCGTACGGCGTGTCCGCCGCCCAGTCGACACCCAGCGCTGCCGCGGACCGGCGGAGCTGGCGGATCTCCTCGGCCGGCGCCGCCGGAAGGGTACGGAGCAGGCCGATCTCGCCGTGCAGCATGATCGACGCCGCGGCCATGCCGGTCATCAGCGAGATCTGCTCGTTCCACGACTCGACCGGCAGCGGGGCCCGGTAGCCTAGCCGGAAGCCGCCACCGCCATCGGGCTCGATCTCCTGCTCCGGCACCGGGAGGCTGACGCCGCCGCGTTCGATCTCGAGCTGCTTGCGCAGCCGCCCGACCTCGGCCAGCAGGTTCAGGCGCTCGTCGGAGCCGTCGTCGATGGCGCGCTGAGCGCCGGCGTAGTCGAGCCGGTCGCGGGAGCAGACCGTCCCTCGACGTACGTCGACCGCCTGGGTCTCGCCGCTCGAGTCGAGGTCCAGGGTCCACACGACGGCTGG
>JAVEDG010000238.1 GCA_030841245.1 Actinomycetota bacterium | reverse complement strand
CAAGCGCGAGCGCCTCGGTGCCGTCGCCCGCCTCGCCGACGACCTCGATGTCGCTCTCCTGGCCTAGGACCATCTCCAGACCCCGCCGGAACAGGGCATGGTCGTCCACCACGAGCACGCGAATGGGCTCGGTGGGCCCGGACGACGGGACGGCGGGTCGTGCCGCCTGCTCGACCACCCCACCACCTCCACGTGCAGCTAGCCGTCGGGGTGGGTCCGCCGACGCGCCCCCGAGACGACGCGTCATCTTGCCACGGACGCAGGCCCGCCCGGGCCGGAAGCGGCGGATCCCGCCTGCAAGCCCGACCGGCGGCCCTCTGGAGGCCGTTTCAGACCGCGAGCCGGATGACCCCGTAGTCGTAGCCGCGCCGCCGGTAGACCACGCTCGGGCGCGAGGTCCCGGAGTCGACGAACAAGTAGAAGTCGTGCCCGACGAGCTCCATCTCGTACAGCGCCTGGTCGAGGCTCATGGCCACGGCCGCGTGCGTCTTCTCGCGGCTCACCAGGGGACCCTCACCGTCCTCCTTCCCCTCCCCCTCGCCTGCTGAGTCGGCGACGCCGTTGAGCGAGCCACGTTCGAGGCCCGCGGTCGCCGTCGCCACCGACATCGGGGTCTTCGCACCGTGGTGGACCTTGCGCCGGTCCAGCGCCCGGCGCAGGCGCGCCTCCAGCTTCTGTACGGCGAGGTCCAGCGCCGCGTAGCAATCCTGCGCGGCCGCCTCAGCGCGGACCACTGGACCTCGCGACAGGATGGTCAGCTCGATGCGCTCGCGCTCGTTGGACCGGCGTGGGTTGTGCTCCTCGGAGCACTCGACGTCGACTCGGATCACCTTGGGGTCGAGCTTCTCGATCTTCGTGAGCTTGTCCGCCACGTGCTGGCGGAACCGCTCCGCTACCTCGGTGTGCCGGCCTTTGACGACGATGTCCACGAGGTGAACCTCCCACGTTTTCGAGGTGACGGCTCTGGCCACTACTTTGCCAAGCCCCCAAGCACCCGCCCGGCCGACCTGGTCTTCGACCCCACATCCGCCTGCAGAGGGTCTCGCAGCGTGAGACGCCACTACTCCCCTTCTCCCGGATCGGAGGACATCGGACCCTCCGGCGGGGCAGGTCTTACCTCTAAGCCGCACCGTGATCGGTCGACGAGAAGTCGCCTTACGTGGGCCGTTTCGCCTGCGGCTGGCTTCGGCTTGCCGGCCCGGGACCCGACGAGCGGTCCCCGAACCGGCGCAACCACGGACCCGGGCGGGTGCCATGTCGAAACGCTAGTCCCCAGGACCGTCCGTGGACAGCCCGGGTGCTGAGGCACGGCGCCGCGCCGTGGCCGCGACGACGGCGGCCCCCACGACGTCCGCACCGGCCGCCGCGAGCGCGCGAGTCGCCTCGGCGAGCGTCGCCCCCGTGGTGATGACGTCGTCCACGACCACCACCCGGCGACCGGCGCACAGGCCGGCGAACCGGGCCGGGACCTGCAGTGCCCCGGCCAGGTTGGCGGAGCGCTCCGCGGCGCCCAGCCCGGCCTGGTCGGCGACCCGGCGGGTCGTCCGGAGAACTGCGAGCACCCCCACAGGGTGTCCCGCACGACGCAGCCGGGCCGCCGCCACCCGGGCCAGCCGGAGCGTGTGGTCGTGGCCGCGGCGCCGGACGGCGGCCGGCTGCGACGGGACCGGCACCAGCAGCACCGGCCCGGCCCGGCCCACCGCCGCGACAGTCACCGCGCGGGCAAGGGCTGCCCCGAGGGGCCGGACCAGCACCAGGCGCGACTGCTCCTTGTGGGCGAGCAGCACCGCCTTGACCGTCCCGTCGTACGTCGCCACGGCCCAGGGCGGTGCGAGTCCCGGCGGCACCGGCGACGGCCACGCGGAGCGAGCCCGGGCGCCGAGGTCCTGCTCGCAGCGGGAACAGAGCCCGGCCCGCTCGGCCGCCCGTTGCTCGCACCCGGCGCAGTCCGCGGCCAGCACCAGGCCAACGAGCGAGCGCAGCGCCGCCGCGGCAGCGGCCACCGCCCTGACCAGACGACCGGCAGGAGGTGCCACCACGCCAGCGTGCGCGCCCGACGGGTCGACCGACCACCCAGGGCGCTGGCTTGTGGAGCAGGTCGAGACCCCGCCGCCGCTGTGGGGATCAGCCGGGATATGCGGGATCCGACCCCGTGCCGAGCCCCACCCAGCGCTGGCCGGGGGTCCACTGCACGAGGTGGCCGCCGCTGGTCGCGGCGACGACGGGCTGTGCCGACGGTGCGGCCGCGACGGACACCAGGTCCCGCTTCGGGTCCAGCGTCGTCGTGATGAAGCCGTCGATCCCGGCGAGTATCGCCTCGACCGCGCCCGGGCCCACCGACCCGAGCACGGCGAGCGTCGTGGGGTCCGCCCATGCGACGTCGCGCACCCCTGCCAGCCCCGGGTAGAACCGGGTCAGGCCCTCGATGCGCACCGGCACGCCCTGGTCGTCACGGGCCACGACCCCGACCAGCACGCTGGCCGACCGGCCCGACCCGGCGATCACGGCGACCCGGGTGCCGTCGCGCGACACCCGGACCAGGCTGATCCGGCCGGTCGGCGGGCCGGCGACCGAGACCTGCACGGCCCGGCTGTCGCCGCGCGGCACGACGAGGACCCGCCCCGCCGGCCGGTCCACCACCCACACGTTGCCGTTCGCGTCCCACGAGGGCGCGGAGAGGTTCGTCCCTTGCAGCAGCGGCGTGAGCGACCCCTTTACGGTGCCGGCGTTCGCGAGCTGGGCGACCTCGAGGACTCGGTGGTCGGCACTGATCGCGGCCAGCGTCGTGGTGTCCAGCGACACGGCCGGGTGGCGCACCGCAGGCGTCTCCGCAGTGACACCGCCGAGTGGCACGAACGCCTCGTCGATCACCCGACCGAGCCGGCCGGCACGCACGACGTAGGCGTTGGAGTCCTTGGGCAGCGGCGACGGGTCGAACTGGTCCCACGCGCCGCGGTGCTGGGCGCCGGCGGCACCGGAGACGTTGAGGTCCTCCCCCTCGGCGAGGACCCGGATGGTCTGCACCCCGGGCAGCTGGCGCAGCGTCCACACCAGCTGTGCCGACAGCTGCTGGCGCTCCTCGTCGTCGGCCCGCCGGACCTCCGACGTCAGGTCGACGACGGCCGACCCGTCGCGGATCGGCACCGAGGCCACGCGCAGGTCGGTGCCCGTCGGGAACGCGGTGCTCGCGGCGGCCCGCAGCGGTTCGACGGGGCCGTGGAGCAGGCTGGTCACCAGGTTCGTCGACAGCCCCGGCAGGTCCGGCAGCAGTACCGGGTCCGGGACCAGCGTCCGACCGGACTCGGCCAGGAAGTAGAGGTTGACCTGGCGGAAGGCGAGCTCGACGTCGCTGGTCGTCAGCACGAGCCCACCGGAGAGCTTGTGGATGCGCCACTGCGTGCCGACCTTGGTCAGCTGGAAGGTGCGGTGCAGCCGCGTGCCGGGTGCCGACCGGTGGTAGTGCCCGGTGGCGTCGATCCGGGCCACCTCCGTGGCGGCGACGTCGACGGTGGTGGCGCCGGTACGCCGCACGGTGAACGGCCCGGCCGCCGGGTCGTAGACGGTCGTGCCGGCCCCCGGTCGCCAGTCCTGTTGCACCGAGCGGTCCAGGAACTGGCGTGCCACGGCGTGGTCGTCGAGGAAGTCGGCGTTGGCGTGCAGGAAGCCGCGCACCAGGTTCTCCTGGTTCGCCCCGGGCACCGGCGGTTCGCCGATCCGCCTCGCCGAGGATCCCTCGGTGTCCAGCCGCACGTCGCGACCGAGCCGCGGCGGGCTGCTGGTGGGGATCGAGGCGCAGGCGCTGGACAGGACCACCAGACCCACGAGGATCGCGGTCAGCCTGCTGCTGCCGCGCCGTGAGCCGGCGCGCGCGTTAGCCATCGCGCACCTCGGCCCGGCCGAGCCGCTCGTAGGGCTCGCCCACCGTCACCGGCCGCGAGCGGCGTCGCGAGTCGCGCGGCTCGAACGGCAACGGCGAGCCGTGGATCTCCGCGCCGGCCCGGCGCGGCACCGTGAGCCGGAACTGGGTGCCGTCACCAGGCTCGCCCCAGGCCTGCAGCCAGCCGCCGTGCAGGTGCGCGTCCTCCATCGCGATGGACAGTCCCAGCCCGGTTCCCCCGGTCGTCCGCGCCCGTGCCAGGTCGGCCCGCCAGAACCGGTTGAACACCAGCGCGGCCTCGCCCGGGCCCAGCCCGACGCCGTGGTCGCGCACGGCGACCGCGACCGCGACGTCGTCGGCCGCGACGGTGACGTCGATCGGTCGCCCGTCGCCGTGCTCGACCGCGTTGGCGAGCAGGTTGCGCAGGATGCGCTCGATCCGCCGGCTGTCCACCTCCGCGATGCAGGGGGTCGGCGGCACGATCAGCCGGACCGGGCTGCCGCGGCGCTCGGCGAGCGGCTCGACCCCCTCGATGACGCGGCCGGCGATCAGCCGCAGATCGGTGGGCTCGGCATCGAGCACCGCGGCGCCCGCGTCGTACCTGCTGATCTCGAGCAGGTCCGCCAGCAGCGCCTCGAACCGGTCGAGCTGCGCCTGCAGGATCTCGGCGCTGCGCGCGACCGCCGGGTCGTAGTCGTGGCGCGCCTCGTGGAGCACGTCGGCCGCCATCCGCACCGTCGTGAGCGGCGTTCGCAGCTCGTGCGACACGTCGGACACGAACCGGCGCTGGACCCGGGACAGGTCCTCGAGCTGGCGGATCTGGCGCTGCAGGTTGGTCGCCATCTTGTTGAACGACGCGGCGAGGCGGGCGAGGTCGTCCTCGCCGCGGACCCGCATCCGCTCCTCCAGGCGGCCGGCCGCGAGCCGTTCGGCGATCCTGGCCGCCATCCGCACCGGGGTCACGACCTGGCGCGTCACCAGCAGGGCGATGCCGCCGAGCAGGATCACGAGCCCGAGCGCCGTGTAGATCAGGCCGCGCTGCACCAGCGAGAGCGTGCTCTGCTCCTTGTCCAGGGGGAAAAGGAAGTAGAGCTCGTACTGCCCGAACGTGGGCACCACGACGGAGGAGCCGACCGCGACCGCCGGTTCGGGCGAGGCGACCACCCGGTCGAGGCGCACGTAGGCCCAGTACTGCCGGGACGAGTGCTGCACCTTGTGCCGCAGGTCGGTCGGGATCGACGTGACGACGTCGGGTGAGGACACGCCGGAGGGCGCGAGCGGCGAGGTGACGTTGGGGCCCTTCAGCAGCACGACGTACGCCGTGCCGGCGGGACCGGCCCCGGAGGGACCCAGCTTGACCAGGTCACCGGTCAGGGTGCTGAACACGTCCGGCTCGCTGCGGTCGGCCGAGTCGAACGCCTCCTGCGCGCGCCTGGTGCTGTTCTCCGCCTCCGCGAGCGCCGCCGACACCTTGGCGTCGAGCAGCCCGTTCGAGATCCGGGCCAGCAGCACGTTGCCCAGCACGGCGATGACGAGCACTGACAGGAGCGTCGTCGTGGCGACCACACGGAGCTGGATCGAGCGACGCCAGCGGGCCACGGCGCGCCGCCGCCAGCGACGGGCGTCACGGGTCAGTCGGACAGCCAGGCCGCTGCCGGGCCGTCGCGGTCGCGGTGCATCGACGGTGGTCAGGCGGGCCCTGCCTTGTAGCCGACCCCGCGCACCGTCACCACGACCTCGGGTCGCTCGGGGTCCCGCTCCACCTTCGAACGCAGCCGCTGTACGTGCACGTTGACCAACCGGGTGTCGGCCGCGTGCCGGTAGCCCCACACCTGCTCGAGCAGGACCTCCCGGGTGAACACCTGCCACGGCTTTCGGGCCAGTGCCACGAGCAGGTCGAACTCGAGCGGGGTGAGAGCGATGGCCTGGCCGTCCCGCTTCACCGAGTGACCCGCAACGTCGATGCTCAGGTCGGCGATCTCGAGCAGCCCCGGGGCCGGCTCCTCGCTGCGGCGCAGCCGGGCCCGGATGCGCGCCACCAGCTCCTTGGGCTTGAACGGCTTGACGACGTAGTCGTCGGCGCCCGACTCGAGGCCGACGACCACGTCGATGGTGTCGGTCTTGGCCGTCAGCATCACGATGGGGATGCCCGACTCCGCGCGGATCTGCCGGCACACGTCGATGCCGTCCATGCCCGGCAGCATCAGGTCGAGCAGCACCAGGTCCGGCTTGTGCTCACGGAACGCGGCAACCGCCGCCTCGCCGTCGCCGCAGACCACCGGCTCGTACCCCTCGTTCCGGAGCACGATCCCAA
>JAVEDG010000231.1 GCA_030841245.1 Actinomycetota bacterium | reverse complement strand
CCCGGCCACCCCGCGCGAGGCAGGGCCCGGTGCTGGTCCTGGCCACCGGGCTGCTGCTCGCGACGTTTCTCGCCACGGCCACCGGCGCCGGCGCTGCGTCCGGACGGACGCGTTGGGCGTTCCCGCTGGCCGGTACCCCGGTGGTGGTGCACCCCTTCGACGCGCCGGGCTCGCCCTGGGGAGCGGGACACCGCGGGGTCGACCTCGGGGCCGCACCCGGCGCGCAGGTCCTGGCGTCGGGCCCGGGGGTCGTGGCCTACGCCGGCCGGGTCGCCGGCCTCGGCGTAGTCAGCGTCGCCCACCCGGATGGGACCCGCACCACCTACCAGCCGGTCCGGCCCCTGGTCCGGCGCGGCGAGCGGGTCCTGGCGGGGACGCCGATCGGCCGGCTGAGCACCGTGGGCAGCCACTGCCTGCCCTCGGCGTGCCTGCACTGGGGGCGCCGCCGGGGGGACACCTACCTCGACCCGATGGCCCTGGTCAGCGGCGCCCCGGTCCGGCTGCTCCCGGTGTGGGGGACCGCGGCGTCGGTCTCCACCCCGGCCCCTGGGCGGCGGGCCGCCGGCTCTGCCGGCCCCGTCGCGCGGGCCGGGCCGGCCGGCGGCACGGGAGCCACGGCCACGCCGCTGCACGCCCGCGCGGTGCGCGCGTCGTCACCCGTCGGTCGGGTCTCCGGTGGGGGTGGCCTCGGACTGGTCGCTGCGCTGGCACTGACCGCCCTGCGGACCAGGCGGCGCACCGGAGCTCAGCTGCGCACCGGAGTTCAGAGGAAGGACGGCAGCTCGGCGGCGAGTCGTGCGTAGTCGGCTGGGGCGTTGTACACGTGCGCGGAGACCCGCACGAACCCCTGCCCGCGCCAGTCGGTGACGGCGACCTCCACCGATGCGTCGGTCCCGAGGCGGGCCTGCAGCGCGGTCGCCTCCTCGCGGGTCGAGGCGATGCCGGCGGGGAGCGGCACAAGCTGCATGCTGACGGCGGGGTCACGCGGCAGCACGGCGGGGTCGAGCCCGAGGGCGCCTGCGACCTCGCGCTGGCCGAGCACGGCCAGCTCGACGTTGTGGCGGCGCACCCGGTCCAGGTCCAGCCGGTCCAGCACCCGTAGCGCCCGCGGCGCGGCGAGCCAGGCCGTCGGGTCCTGCGTGCCTGAGTCGTCGAACGCCCGCGGGAACCCAAGCGGTTCTCCCCACGACGCGACCAGCGGACGGGTCCGGTCACGCCACCGCTGCTCGGCGTACAGCAGCGCCGTGCCGCGCGGGGCGCAGCACCACTTGTGCAGGTTCCCCACCCAGAAATCGGCACCGATGGCCGCGACGTCGACGTCGAGCATCCCCGGGGCGTGCGCCCCGTCGATGAGGACGGGCACGTCACGTTCACGCAGGGTCGGCACGAGCGCGACCAGAGGCAACCGCCGCGCTGTCGGTGACGTGACCTGCTCGAGCACGACCAGACGGGTCCGCGGCCCCACCTTGGCGAGCACCGAGTCACGCACGCTGTCGTCGTCGGCGTCGAGGTCCACCGGCGCGACGACGAGCTGGGCCCCGACATCGGCCGTCCACCGGTCCACCGCGATCTGCACCGCGCCGTACGAGTGGTCGGTGAGCACCACCTCGTCGTCGGCCTCCAGGCGAAGGGAGGCCAGCACGGTGTTGACGCCCGTCGTGGCGTTGGGCACGAACGCCATCGACCCGTCCGGCGCACCCAGGAACGCGGCCACGGCGGCGCGGGCTTCCGCCAGGGCGTCGTCGAGCTCACGGTTGAAGAACCGGGTCGGGTTGGCCTCCATCCGGTCGCGCCAGGACTGCTGCTCCTCGAGCACGGGCGTCGGCACGGCGCCGTAGGACCCGTGGTTGAGATGGGCGACGGTCGGCTCGAGCGGCCAGAGGTCGCGAACCTCGGGCCAGTCACTGCCCCAAAGCTCGTTCGTCCGGCCTTGGGTGGACGGCTCGGCGGGCATGCTTGCCAGGGTACGGGTGGGCTACACCGCGCCCGCTCGCGAGCCGATGAGACAGCAAGCCGCCGTTCGGAGAACCACATGGACCGTCGTCATCGCCGCTTCCGGCAGTGGCTCGCCGCGCTCGCGATCGGTCTCGCCGCGGCGGCCGGCGGGGCCGCGGTCGCGGTCACACCGGCGAACGCCACGGTCCCGCCGTACTTCCCCACCCGGCTGTCCCACCTCGGGCCGGCGCGACAGGTCGTGGTGGTCACGGCCTCGTCGTGGACCACGAGCTACGGGACGCTGCGCAGCTACCGTCAGGACTCCGGGGGCACCTGGCACGCGAGGTTCCCTGCCATGAGGGCGCGCATCGGCTACCACGGATTCGTCCGGGCGGACAATCGCGTGCAGAACAGCGGCAAGACGCCGGCCGCGACGTTCAGGTTGCCGCGGGCGTTCGGCGCCGCACCGGATCCCGGCACCGTGCTGCCGTACCGGCAGTTCGACGACAACGACTGGTGGCCCTACGACCCGCAGCATCCGCGCACCTACAACGTCTACCAGTACCGGCGCACGGCGGACGCCCTCTGGCGGCCCAGCTGGGCCGAGCACCTCGCGTCGTTCCCGACCCAGTACCGCTACGCCGTGGTCATCGCCTTCAACCTGCCGCGGGGCCTCTACTCGTCGGGGGGCCAGCACTTCGCCCGCCATCCGGCGGACACCCGCAGGGGAGGCGGCATCTTCCTGCACGTCAACGGCACCGGAGCGACCGCGGGATGCGTGTCGGTGTCGCGTGACCACATGCGCGAGATCCTTCGCTGGCTCGACCCGCAACGGCGCCCACGCATCGTGATGGGGCCGATGTCGGTCATCACCGAGATGTGAGCGAGGGCGCGAAAAGGCGGTCGCTCAGTCGCGTGAGTCCGCGAGCTTGCCACGCAGCTGCAGGACCGCCTTGGTGTGCATCTGGCAGATCCGGCTCTCGGTGACGCCGAGCACCTGCCCGATCTCCGCCAGGGTCAGCCCCTCGTAGTAGTAGAGGGTGACGACGATCTTCTCCCGCTCGGGCAGCATGTTGATCGCCTTGGCCAGGAGGAACTTGGTCTCCTCGGACTCGAACGCGAGGACCGGGTCCTCCGCCTTGGTGTCCTCGAGGGTGTCGACCAGGCTGAGCTTGTCGCCCTTCTCGCCGCCGACGCTGAGCAGCTCGTCGAGGGCGACGACGTTGACGAAGGAGACCTGGCTGAAGATCTGGTGCAGGTCGTCGAGGCCGATCCCCATCTCGGCGGCGACCTCGGCCTCCGACGGCGTCCGGTGCAGCTGCGCCTCGAGGCTGGCGTACGCCCGCTCGACCTCCCGCGCCTTGTAGCGCACCGACCTCGGGATCCAGTCGATGGCCCGCAGCTCGTCGATGATGGCGCCGCGGATCCGGCTGATGGCGTAGGTCTCGAACTTGATGGCTCGCTCGAGGTCGAACTTCTCGATCGCGTCGATCAGGCCGAAGATGCCGTAGGACACCAGGTCGGCCTGCTCGATGTTCGGCGGCAGGCCCACACCGACCCGCCCTGCGACGTACTTGACGAGCGGGGAGTAGTGCAGGATGAGCCGCTCGCGCAGCGCACCCTCGCCGCTCTTCTTGAACTGGACCCAGAGGTCACGCAGGGCGGCCTCGGCTGCGCTCTTCTCCGCTGCGGCCGCTTCCTCGGCGGACTCGGCGGCGCTCAGGGGCGCGCCACCGGCCGACGTCGCGGCTGGCGAGCCGTCACGCCCGGGGGTGCGCTTGGTCATAGGTTGCCTTCAGCCGTTCGACGGAGACATGTGTGTAGATCTGGGTCGTTGCGAGCGTAGCGTGACCGAGCAGTTCTTGAACGCTTCTCAGGTCGGCTCCCCCTTCCAGGAGGTGGGTTGCAGCCGAATGACGGAGGCCGTGCGGCCCGAGCTGCGGAGCCCCCGGGACGTGCGACAAGACATCATGGACCACCCGCCGTACGGCGCGCTGGTCGACTCTGCGTCCGCGCGCCCCGACGAACATGGCCGCCCCGCTACTGTCCGTGAGCAGCCGGGGGCGTCCCTCCGCCAGCCAGTCGGCCACGGCCCGGACCGCCGGGCGCCCGAGCGGCACCGTCCGCTCCTTGGACCCCTTGCCGAGCACCCGCAGCAGATCGCGGTCGCGGTCCAGGTCGTCGACGTCGAGCCCGCACAGCTCGGCGACCCGGATGCCGCTCGCATACAGCACCTCTAGCATCGCCAGGTCCCGCAGCCCGAGCGGCTCGCCGTCGTCGGCGGCGAGCGCGGCCACCGCCAGCAGGGACCCGGCCTCGTCCTGGCGGAGCACCCCGGGGAGCGGGCGACCGGTGCGCGGGCTGGCCAGCCGCACTCCCGCGTCCACGGGCGCGAGGCCCGTGCGGTGGGCCCAGGCCGTGAAGGCTCTCCCGGCCGCGGCACGGCGCGCCACGCTGGTGCGGGCCTGACCGGTCGAGGTCAGTCGGGCCAGCCAGCTGCGCAGCACCGCGAGGTCGACACCGGCCACCGCAGCCCGGCCCATCCGGACCGCGTGCTCGAGGAGGCTGCCCGCGTCCGCGACGTAGGCGCGCACCGAGCTGGCGGCCAAGCCGCGCTCGGAGCGCAGATAACGCGCGTACCCGACGAGGGCCTCGGCGAGCTCGTCGGGCAGCGTTGCTGTGGCGTCCGCCCCGTGTGGCACGTGTCCACCGTGAACGCCCACGGTTGCGGATTCAAGTACCGCCGCGCCGGAACGCGGTCCGGCGCCATCGACCGGCCTCCTGGTGGGCCAGCCCCAGCCGGCCCAGCTCGACCAGGATGCGCAGGACAGTGGGCACGTCGAGGCCGGCCACCCGTGCGACGCTGCCCGGCTCCGCGGCCCGCCGGAGCGGAACGGCGTCGAGGACGCGCATCCCGGTCTCGTCGAGCTGGTCCTGCGGGCGTTCGTCGCCGCGCCGCTGCGGTGCGGCGTCCACGCCGAGCTCGCCGACCTGGTCGAGGACGTCGGCGGTGTCGGTGACCAGGGCGGCACCGCGGGTGCGGACCATCTCGTGGCAGCCCGCCGACATGGTGGACGTGACCGGTCCCGGCACGGCCATCACCGCGCGGGAGAGCTGGTCGGCGTCGTCAGCGGTACGGCGGGCACCGCTGCGCAGCGCAGCCTCGACCACGACGGTGCCCCGGCCGAGCGCGGCGATGACCCGGTTGCGCATGAGGAAGCGACTGCGGGTCGGTCGCGAGCCTGGCGGCAGCTCGGAGACCACCAGCCCACGCTCTCGGACCTGCGCCAGCAGCCGGTCGTGGCTGCGCGGGTAGACCACGTCGACGCCGCCCGCGAGGACGGCCACCGTGACGCCGTCGACGGCGAGCGCGCCCCGGTGGGCTGCGGCATCGATGCCGAACGCGGCGCCGGAGACGACGGTCCAGCCACGCTGCGCGAGCCCGGCGCCGAGGTCCGCGGCGACGCGCTCGCCGTAGTGCGTGCAGGCCCGGGCACCGACGACCGAGACGGCGCGGCGCGCCGCTCGGTCGAGCCGGCCCGCCCCGCTCACCCAGAGCGCGACCGGGCGCCCGGCACCCAGGTCGTCGACGGGTGCCGGCCACTCCTCGTCGCCGGGCACGACGAGGCGGGCTCCTGCCCGACGCGCGGCCACGAGATCGCCCTCGACGTCCAGACCGGGCAGCCGCGCGGCGTAGCGCTCACCCCGCTCACCCTCGAAGGTGCCCGCCCTGATCCGGGCGAGCACGGCGACCGCCCCGAGCGCGGCCACCCGCGCACCGATCAGCTGGTCGCCGGGCTCGGCCAGCCGGCTGAGTGCGGCCCGCGCCCGTCGGTCGGGGTCCACGGTCCGTCCGGACCCGGCGCCGGGACCCACCGTCAGGCCGCACTCGGCTCGACGCCACGGTAGTCCAGGGCCACGCGCACGTCAGCGGTGTCGGGGCGGTCGCGCCCGGCCAGGTCGGCCAGCGTCCAGGCGACCCGCAACACGCGGTCGACCCCGCGCGCCGTGATCACACCGCGGTCCATCTCCTGCTCGGCCGGCGCCACGACCTCCCACGGCAGCTGCCAGTGCCGCCGCAGCACGTGCCCCGGGACCTCGGCGTTGACCAGCCACGGCGTCCCGGCCAGGCGGGCGGCCATCCGGTCCCGGGCCTGCGCGACCCGGGCGGCGACGGTGGCCGTCCCCTCGACCGGCTGGCGGAGCTCGGCCCGGGTCGCCGGCAGCATCTCCATGCGCAGGTCGACCCGGTCGAGCAGCGGACCGGAGAGCCGCGCCAGGTAGCGCAGCCGGGCCATCGGCGTGCACCGGCAGGCCAGCGCCTTGCCCGAGCCGAGCCCGCAGGGACAGGGGTTGGCCGCGAGCACCAGCTGGAATCGGGCGGGGAACGTCACCTGGGCGGCGAGCCGGAACACGCTGAGCTGTCCGGACTCGAGCGGCTGCCGGAGGGCGTCGAGCACTCCCGGCGCGAACTCCGGTGCCTCGTCGAGGAACAGGACGCCCCGGTGTGCCAGCGACGCGGCGCCCGGGCGTACATGGCTCGACCCACCGCCGACGATCGCCGGCACCGAGGCCGTGTGATGCGGTGCCTGGAACGGCGGGCGGGTCACGAGCGGCACGCCGGGCGGCAGCGTCCCTGCCACCGAGTGCACCGCGGTCACCTCGAGGGCGGCCTCCCGCTGCAGCGCCGGGAGGATCCCCGGCAGCCGCTCGGCCAGCATCGTCTTGCCTGCGCCGGGCGGCCCGAGCATCAGCAGGTGATGGCCGCCGGCCGCAGCGACCTCCAGCAGGTAGCGCGCCGTGGCCTGGCCGCGCATGTCGGAGAGGTCGGGCTCACCGTCGGACGGCTCCGGCTCCGGCTCCGCAGCGGGAAGGTCGGGGGCCGGGTCCGCGTCGAGCTCGGCCGGCAGCTCCTCGCCGCGGGCCCGGGCCACCAGCTCGCGCAACGAGCGGACCCCGCTGACCCGGACGTCGGGCACCAGGGCGGCCTCGGGCTCGTTGGCGGCCGGGACCACCACCCGCTCGACCCCCGCGGCGGCCGCCGCCGCGACGCAGGGCAGCACACCGCGAACCGGTCGCACCCGGCCGTCGAGCCCGAGCTCGCCGAGCAGCACGACGCCGTCGAAGGCCTCGGGCGGGACGGCGCCCTCGGCGGCCAGGATCGCCGCGGCGATGGCCAGGTCGAAGCCGGAGCCGCGCTTGGGCAGGCTCGCGGGCGACAGGTTCACCGTGACCCGCTTGTTGGCCGGCCACTGCTGGTCGCTGTTGACCAGCGCAGCACGCACCCGGTCGCGTGACTCGTTCAGCGACGCGTCGGGCAGCCCGACGAGGCTGTACGACGGCACGCCGAGCCCCAGGTCGGCCTCGACGTCGACCAGGTGCCCGGTCACCCCGACCAGCGCCACCGCGCGGGCGCGAGCGAGCTGCTTCACCTCGCGCCACCGCCGCCCGGACCAGCCGTCGGCAGCACGGTCACGGCGAGATCCCGCGCACGTGCTCGACCCGGGCGGCGCCGCGCCCCTCCTGCAGCACCCCGATCAGGTCGACGCGGACGTCGCGCCAGGCGACCGGTCGTTCATGTGCCGATGCCCAGGCGACCGCCAGCCGTTGCAGCCGGGCCGCCTTGCGGGCGGTGACCCCCTCGAGCGGGTCGCCGAAGTCCAGGCTCGACCGCGTCTTGACCTCGCAGACGACGATCTGGCCGCCGTCGCGGGCGACGATGTCGAGCTCACCGATCTCGCAGCGCCAGTTGCGGTCGAGGATCTCCATGCCCTGCTCGACGAGATGGGCCACGGCCACCCGTTCGCCGTACGCGCCCAAGGCGTCCTTCGCT
>JAVEDG010000229.1 GCA_030841245.1 Actinomycetota bacterium | reverse complement strand
ACGCCGACGTGGCCGCCGGTATCTTGGTCGTGGAGCGGCAGTTCGGCTACCTCGAGATCCACTCGCGGTCCACCGAGGCGGTGCGCTCGGCCAGCGCGGCCGTGCTCGACGCGCTCGACGCGAGCGCATCCGAAGCCACGAGGCCGACCGTGCTCGCGTCGCGGGTGGTGTCGAGCCTCGACCCGCAGCACGCGTTCCTCATCAACCGCAACAAGATCGGCTCGATGGCCCTGCCGGGCGAGTCGCTGTTCGTGCTGGAGATGCAGCCCGCGTCGTACGCGATCCTCGCGACTAACGAGGCGGAGAAGGCAGCGCCGATCAAGGTCGTGGACTACCGGATGATCGGGGCGACCGGCCGGGTCTACCTGAGTGGGCGCGAGTCCGACGTGCGTGCCGCCGCAGATGCCGCAGCCCTCGCTCTGGCGGCGAGCGGATGAGCGACGGCAACGGTTCGGCGGACCTGGACCGCGACGAGCTGCGCGCGGTGGTCCGGGCGGTGCTGCGCGACGTGCTGCCCGCGTTGAAGGACGGTACGCCGGGGGGCCTGCCGACCCGAAGCGAGACGGTCCGGATCGGCACCGACGCCGACCTGGTGGACCTCGTCGCCCGGGTGCTCACCCTCGCCGAGGATCCGGACATGCGCGCCGACCTGCTCGCCGGCCGGCACCGGTTCGTGCTGGCCGAGGCGACGGGAGCCGAGGGGGCGCTGCCGGGCGTCACGCCCGCGCCACCTGTGGTGCCGGCCCACCGGGTCGACCGTGGTGCGGTGACCGAGCGCCGGGTGGCCGCGGCCGCGGCCGACGGGGCCCGGCTGGTCGTCGGGCGACGTGCGGTGATGACGCCGCTGGCAAGGGACAAGGCCCGTGCGCTGGGCGTGGTCGTGGAGAAGGAGCACTAGATGCTGCAGGCGGTCGTGGTCGGCAACGTGTGGGCGTCCAAGCGGGTGGAGGGGCTGCCCAACGGCGCCTTTCTGGAGGTCGCTGTCGAGGGGTCGGGCGCCCGGCTGGTCGCGTTCGACGTGCTGGGCAGCGGGATCGGCGAGCACGTGCTCGTCGCCACCGGGTCGGTGGCGGCGGCGTGGTTCCCGACACCGCACCCACCGGTGGACGCCTTGGTGATCGGCTCGATCGACCAGCCGAGCGAGTGACGCGCGGCAATGTGTCGCGCGAACGGATCAGCTTCCCGGTGACGGCACCGGGTCAGATGAGGAGAGGTCAATGGCGAACAACGCGATCGGGATGATCGAGACGAAGGGGTACGTCGCGGCGCTGGCGGCCGCAGACGCCATGGTCAAGGCCGCCAACGTCACCATCGTCGGGCGGTCCGAGGTGGGTGACGGGCTCGTTGCCGTGACCATCGTCGGTGACGTCGGGGCGGTCAAGGCGGCGACCGAGGCCGGCGCCGAGACGGCCGGCTCGGTCGGCGAGCTGGTGTCGGTGCACGTCATCCCGCGCCCGCACGCCGAGCTGTCCCGCCACTTCGAGGTGGGGAGCGGGACGGCCGAGTGACTCGTCCCGAGCTGCGGGTCTATCTGCTGATCGAGGACCTGCAGCCCCAGTTCGCGGCGTACCTCGGCACACCGACGAGAGCTCGCGGCTACCCGCCTTTCGCCGGAGAGCACGCCCTGATCGTCGAGGTGTCACCGGGCCTGGCGATCGAGCGGGTCATCGACCTCGCGCTGCGCGCAGTGCCCGAGGTGGAGCCGGGGATCCTGTTCGTGGAGCGGCAGTTCGGCGTGCTCGAGGTGCACGGGGCCGGCCTCGCGCAGGTCCAGGCGGCCGGCCGGGCGATCCTTGCGGGCATCGAGGCAGAGTCGGCCGACCAGCTGCGTCCTCGCGTGCTCTACAGCGACGTGATCGAGGACGTCACCGACCAGCACGCGGTCATCGTCAACCGCAACCGCCAGGCGTCGATGCTGATGCCCGGCCAGACCCTGCTCGTGTTCGAGGTTGTGCCCGCCCTCTTCGTGGCAGTAGCCGCAAACGCCGCCGAGAAGGTCGCCTCAGCCACCACACTCGTGGACGTGTCGATGATCGGTGCAGCCGGACGGCTCTACATCGCGGGCACGACCGAGGACGTCACCAGAGCCCGGGACGAGATCGACCGGGTGCTGGCCAGCGTGACCGGCCGGGAGCACTGAGGCGTCTTGACCGTGCACGACCTCTCCGGTGCTGACGCGTCCGCCCTGCTCGAGCCGATCGCGAGGCGAGCGCTCGAGCGCTACGACGCCGGCCCCGAGGCCGGGCTGACCCTGCTCAACGTGAGTGAGAACGCGACGTACGCCGTGGACGACCCGGTCACGGGGGAGCGCACCGTGCTGCGCATCCACCGCCGCGGTTACCACGAGGGGCCCGAGATCGCCTCGGAGCTGACCTGGGTGGAAGCGCTCCGTGTGGACGCCGGGGTGCGGACACCGCGGGTGCTCCCGACGCGGGACGGAGCCGCGCTGCTCGCCATGCCGGAACCCGGGCAGGCCGAGCCGCGCCACGCGGTGATGTTCGAGTGGCTGCCGGGCACCGAGCCACCCGACGACCGGCTCGACGAGTCCTTCGAGCTGCTGGGCGAGATCACAGCGCGGATGCACGACCACGCGGAGCAGTGGACCCGTCCGAGCGGGTTCGTGCGATTCGCCTGGGACTACGACGGGTCCTTCGGCCTCGCCTCGCGCTGGGGCCGTTGGCAGGACGGCATGGCCGTCGGAGCGGCCGAGACCGAGGTGCTGGGCCGGCTCGACTTGGTCCTGCGCGACCGGCTGGCCCGCTTCGGCTCGGAGCGGCACCGTTACGGGCTGGTGCACGCCGACCTGCGGCTGGCCAACCTGCTCGTGCACGGCGGCGACACGTTCGTCATCGACTTCGACGACTGCGGGTGGAGCTGGTACCTCTACGACTTCGGCGCGGCGGTCAGCTTCTTCGAGCACGACCCCCGCGTCCCGGAGCTGGCCGAACGGTGGCTGCGCGGATACCGCCGGGTCCGCGACCTCCCGGCCGAGGACGAGGCCGAGCTGTGGACCTTCGTGATGATGCGGCGGCTGCTGCTCGTCGCCTGGATCGGCTCGCACTCGGGGACCGACCTGGCACAGTCCATGGGCGCGGGCTACACCAGGGACAGCCTGGCGCTCGCCGAGGACTACCTCATGCGGTTCGGCTGATCGAGGAGGAGCAGACGTGTTCACGCCAATGGACGGACGCACCGTCATCGTCACCGGGGCGAGCAGGGGGATCGGCAAGGGCATCGCGCGAGTGTTCGCACGGTCGGGCGCCGACGTCGTGCTCGCGGCGCGCGAGGAGAAGGCGCTCGCCGCCACGGCGGCCGAGCTCGACGCCGAGGGCCGGGGCGGCGTGGCCACGGTCGCCGCTGACGTCGCCGGACCCGAGGGCTGCCGGGCCATCGCCGACGCCGCTCTCGAGCGGTTCGGCCGCATCGACGTGCTGTGCGCCAACGCCGGCGTCTTCCCGGACAAGATGCTGGTGGACCTCACCGAGGCTGACGTCGACGCCATCTTCGCGACCAATGTCAAGGGGACCATCTTCATGGTTCAGGCAGCACTGCCCGCGCTGGAGGCGAGCGGTCACGGCCGTGTGGTCATCACCTCCTCCATCACCGGGCCCATCACCGGCTATCCCGGCTGGTCCCACTACGGGGCGACCAAGGCGGCGCAGCTGGGGTTCCTGCGCACGGCGGCGATCGAGCTCGCGCCCAAGCGGATCACGGTCAACGCGGTCATGCCGGGCAACGTCGCGACCGAGGGCCTGGCGGAGATGGGCGAGGACTACATCCGCGAGACAGAGGCCTGCATCCCGCAGCACCGGTTGGGCAGCGTCGAGGACATCGGCTACGCCGCACTGTTCTTCGCGAGCGATCAGGCCGGGTTCGTCACGGGACAGACGATCGTCGTCGACGGCGGCCAGGTACTGCCCGAGTCGCCCGCGGCACTCGCGTCGGCCTGAGCGGCTCCGGGTGAGCGAGGACACGCCGATCGGGCCGGCCGCCGAAGAGGTCAGGCGCCGGCTGCTCGAGCAGGTCAACCAGGGACAGCTGCGTCCCGGCGAGCGGCTCGGCGCCGAGCGCGACCTCGCCGTCACTCTGGGCGTCAGCCGTTCGACGGTCCGTCAGGCGCTCGCGGCCCTCGAGTCGGCCGGCGTCGTACGGCGGGTGCCCGGCCGCGGTGGCGGCACCTTCGTGCGGCGGCAGAAGGTCGAGCGAGACCTCTCGCACGTGGTCGGCGTGCCCGCGCTGCTGCGCCAGCAGGGCATGACCGCCGGCTCGCGGATCGTGAGCACCGGGCTCGTCGTGGCCGATCGGGAGACGGCCGACCGGCTCGGTGTTGCAGTCGGCGGGTACGTCATCGAGGTGGTGCGGATCCGACTGGCCGACGGCTCGCCGATCTCGCTCGAACAGGTGCGGCTGCCGGCCGGGGCCTTCCCGGGGCTGCTGGACCGGCCGCTCGGCGGATCGCTGTACGAGCTGATCGAGGCGGCGTACGGCGTGGTGCCCGGCGAGTCGGTGGAGCACATCGAGGTCGTGACCGCGGGAGAGGACGAGGCCTCGATCCTCGCGCTGGCGCCGGGAGCACCGCTGCTGTCGATCACCCGCACGACGGCCGACGCCCGGACCGGAGCGGTCTTCGAGTTCTCCCACGACCTGTTCCGGGCCGACCGCACGGTCATCACGGTGCGCACGCCGGCCCAGCCGTCGGGCGCCGGGCAGC
>JAVEDG010000374.1 GCA_030841245.1 Actinomycetota bacterium | reverse complement strand
GGGTCATCTTCGTCGACACAGAGACCTCGAACTGGACGTTCGACCCGGTGCGCAAGCAGTACTTCTGGCACCGCTTCTTCAGCCACCAGCCGGACCTCAACTTCGAGAACCCCCGGGTGCAGGAGGCCGTGATCGAGGCGCTGAAGTTCTGGCTCGACCTCGGCATCGACGGGTTCCGGCTGGACGCGGTCCCCTACCTCTACGAGGCGGAGGGCACCAACTGCGAGAACCTGCCCGCGACGCACGACTTCCTCAAGCGCGTCCGCAAGGAGGTCGACTCGCAGTACCCCGACCGGGTCATGCTCTGCGAGGCCAACCAGTGGCCCGCGGACGTGGTGGAGTACTTCGGCAGCGACGGCGACGAGTGCCAGATGGCGTTCCACTTCCCCGTCATGCCCCGGCTGTTCATGGGCGTCCGCCGCGAGTCGCGGTACCCGATCTCGGAGATCATGACGCAGACGCCCCAGATCCCGGACAACTGCCAGTGGGGCATCTTCCTGCGCAACCACGACGAGCTCACCCTCGAGATGGTGACCGACGAGGAGCGCGACTACATGTGGGCGGAGTACGCCAAGGACCCCCGCATGAAGGCCAACATCGGCATCCGCCGCCGCCTCGCACCGCTGCTCGACAACGATCGCAACCAGCTCGAGCTGTTCACCGCACTCCTGCTGTCGCTCCCCGGCTCGCCCGTCCTCTACTACGGCGACGAGATCAGCATGGGCGACAACATCTGGCTCGGTGACCGGGACGGCGTGCGAACGCCGATGCAGTGGACCCCCGACCGGAACGCAGGCTTCTCCACCTGCAACCCCGGGCAGCTCAACCTGCCGGTCATCATGGACCCGATCTACGGCCACCAGGTCACCAATGTGGAGGCCCAGCTCGCCAGCTCCACGTCGTTCCTGCACTGGACCCGACGCATGGTCCAGGTGCGCAAGCAGAACCCCGCCTTCGGTCTCGGCAGCTGGGACGATCTCGGCGGCTCGAACCCCAGCGTGCTGTCGTTCATGCGGATCTTCGGCGACGACATCGTGCTCTGCGTCAACAACCTCTCGCGCTTCCCGCAGCCGGTGGAGCTCGACCTGCGCAGGTGGGAGGGTTACCACCCCGTCGAGCTGCTCGGCACCGTTGCTTTCCCGCAGATCGGTGAGCTGCCCTACCTGCTCACCATCGCCGGCCACGGCTTCTACTGGTTCCGACTGACCCCAGCGGAGAGGATCCACTGATGGACACCGGCACGCTCGCCGCCTACCTCGGGCAGCAGCGGTGGTTCGCCGGCAAGGGACGAACGTGGCAGATCTCGGACGCCCGCACCGTGGGAACGCTGCAGGAAGGCCCGCCGGCAGTCACGATCATGCTGGTCAGCGTCTCGTACGACGACGGCGACACCGAGACATACCAGCTGCCCCTGGTCCACCACCCGCAGCCGGTCGAGACGCTGGCGCACGCGACGGTCGGGCCGTCGACGGCGCCGGACGGCACGCCGAGCACGGCGTACGACGCGTTGCACGACAAGGACGTCACCGGTCTCTGGCTCGACGGCATGGAGCGGGAAACCGCCGGCGACGGGTGGGCGTTCCACCGCGACCCGAGCGCCCACGAGCTGCCCGAGGCCGGCCCGTCGATCGTCGTCGGCGCCGAGCAGAGCAACACCTCGGTGATCTTCGGCACGTCGGTGATCCTCAAGTGCTTCCGCAAGGTCTCCCCCGGCGTCAACCCCGACATCGAGGTGCACGCTGCGCTGGCCGCGGCGGGCAGCGAGCACATCGCGCCCCCGATCGGCTGGCTCGAGGGACGGTGGACCGACGTCGGTGACGACTCGGCGGCGACGGCCAGCCTGGCCATGGCGCAGACCTTCCTCCACAACGCCACCGAGGGCTGGGAGCTCGCCAAGACGAGCGTGCGCGACCTCTACGCCGAAGCCGACCTGCACGCCGACGAGGTCGGAGGCGACTTCGCGAGCGAGGCCGAGCGGCTCGGCTCGGCGACGGCCGAGGTCCACGCCGCGCTGGCCCAGACTCTGCCGACCGGAGAGTTCGACCGCAAGGAGCTGGTCGCGCTCGCCGAGGCCATGGCGGGCCGCCTCGAGCGCGCGCTCGTGGACGTGCCCGACCTCGCGCCGTACGCCGAGTCGCTGCGCACCGCCTTCGACGAGCTAGCGACCATCGCGGAGCCGGTCCCGGTGCAGCGCATCCACGGCGACTACCACCTCGGACAGGTGATGCGCACGCTGGACGGCTGGAAGCTGCTCGACTTCGAGGGCGAGCCGGCTCGCCCGCTCGAGGAGCGGCGTGCGCTCGACTCGCCGATGAAGGACGTCGCGGGCATGCTGCGGTCCTTCGACTACGCCGCCCGGCACCTGCTCGCCGACCACCCCGCCGACTCCCAGCGCGAGTACCGCGCCACGGAATGGGCAGATCGCAACCGGGAGGCCTTCTGCCGCGGCTATGCCGACGGCGGCGGTGCCGACCCGCGCACGCAATCGGTCGTCCTGCGTGCGTTCGAGACCGACAAGGCGGTGTACGAGGCGGTGTACGAGGCACGCAACCGGCCGACCTGGCTGCCGATCCCGCTCTCGGCCATCCACCGCCTCAGCAACGACCGCGCAGCCACCACAGACGTCGACCGGAAGGGGACATCGTGACCCAGACGACGCCTGCACCCGTGAACCTCGACGACCTGCACCGCCTGGTCTCGGGGACCCACCACGACCCGCACTCGATCCTCGGTCCGCACGCCGGGACGCAGGGCGTGACCGTGCGTGCGCTGCGGCCGTGGGCCACCGCTGTCGAGGCAGTGGTCGGCGACAAGCGCCATCCGCTCCAGCACGAGGAGTACGGCGTGTGGGTGGGCGTGCTGCCCGGCACGGACGTGCCCGACTACCGCCTCGAGGTGGCCTACGACGGCCCGCCGCGCCTGGTCGACGACGCCTACCGGTTCCTGCCGACCCTCGGCGAGCTCGACCTGCACCTCATCGGCGAGGGCCGCCACGAGCAGCTCTGGGAGGTGCTCGGCGCCCACACCCATCGCTACGACGGGCCGGCCGGCCCGGTGGACGGCACGTCGTTCGCAGTGTGGGCACCGAGTGCGCAGGGTGTCCGGCTGGTCGGTGACTTCAACTACTGGGACGGGCGCGCGCACCCGATGCGGGGCATGGGCTCCAGCGGTGTCTGGGAGCTGTTCGTGCCCGGCATCGGTGACGGCACGCACTACAAGTTCGAGGTGCTGGGCCGCGACGGGGTGTGGCGCCAGAAGGCCGACCCGGTGGCGTTCGCGACCGAGATACCGCCCGCAACCGCCTCGGTGGTCTTCACGCCGAAGCACGAGTGGGCCGACGGCGAGTGGATGGAGCAGCGGGCCAAGACCGACGCGCTGACCAGCCCGATGAGCATCTACGAGGTGCATCTCGGGTCGTGGCGCCACGGCCTGTCCTACCGCGAGCTGGCCGACCAGCTGGTCGGGCACGTCAGCTTCCTGGGCTTCACGCACGTGGAGTTCCTGCCCGTGGCGGAGCACCCGTTCGGCGGGTCCTGGGGCTACCAGGTGTCGTCGTACTTCGCGCCGACGTCGCGGTTCGGCAGCCCGGACGACCTGCGGTACCTGATCGACCGGCTGCACCAGGCCGGGATCGGCGTCATCGTCGACTGGGTTCCGGCGCACTTCCCCAAGGACGCCTGGGCGCTGGCCAAGTTCGACGGCACCGCCCTCTACGAGCACCCCGACCCGCGTCGTGGCGAGCAGCCCGACTGGGGCACCTACGTCTTCAACTTCGGGCGCACCGAGGTGCGCAACTTCCTGGTGGCCAACGCGCTCTACTGGCTCGAGGAGTTCCACATCGACGGGCTGCGGGTCGACGCCGTGGCCTCGATGCTCTACCTCGACTACTCGCGCGAAGAGGGCGAGTGGCTGCCCAACGAGCACGGCGGACGCGAGAACCTCGAGGCGGTCGCGTTCCTCCAGGAGGTCAACGCCACGGCGTACAAGCGCGTCCCCGGCATCGTGACCATCGCGGAGGAGTCCACCGCATGGCCGGGCGTGACCCGTCCGACACACCTGGGGGGCCTCGGCTTCGGCTTCAAGTGGAACATGGGGTGGATGCACGACTCGCTCGGCTACGTGAGCCGTGAGCCGATCTATCGCCAGTACCACCACCACCAGATGACGTTCTCGATGATGTACGCCTACTCCGAGAACTACGTGCTGCCCATCAGCCACGACGAGGTCGTGCACGGAAAGGGATCGCTGCTCGGCAAGATGCCGGGCGACCACTGGCAGCAGCTGGCCAACCTGCGGGCGTACCTGGCGTTCATGTGGGCGCATCCGGGCAAGCAGCTGCTGTTCATGGGCTCGGAGTTCGGCCAGACCTCCGAGTGGGCCGAAGGGCGCAGCCTGGACTGGTGGCTGACCGACAACCCGGACCACCGCGGCGTGCAGACTCTCGTCGCCGACCTGAACAGGGTGTACGCGCAGACCCCGGCGCTGTGGTCGCGCGACGCGGACCCCGAAGGCTTCCGCTGGATCGACGCCAACGACGCGAGCAACGACGTGTTCTCGTTCCTCCGCTACGGCAGCGACGGGACGATGCTCGCCTGCGTGGCCAACTTCGCCGCGGTCCCGCACGAGGGCTACCGGGTCGGCCTGCCCGCAGCCGGCCGCTGGGACGAGGTCGTCAACACCGACGCCGACGCCTACAGCGGCAGCGGGGTCGGCAACCTCGGCGCGGTCGAGGCGGTCGACGAGTCGTGGCACGGTCTGCCCGCCTCCGCGACGCTGCGGGTGCCGCCGCTGGGCACCGTCTGGCTCCGCCGGGCCGAGTGACCGGTACGACGTCCACGCATGTCCCGAGGGCGGCCGGCGGGTGACTGTCTCGCTCGTCTACGAGACACAGGAGACTGACCGGTCGACGGTGCCGTGACGGCCTGCTTACATGGAGTGAGACGGCAGATCGGGGCGCGCGTATGGACCTGCAGACCACCTCGACCGCGACCGACCCGGCGGTCCGGCTGGCCGACCTGCGGGCGTCGGCGAAGGGCTGGCACGGCGTCCAGCTGGCGGTGCTCGGCTTCATCGGCCTCTGCGGCGTGCTCCAGGGCGCGTCGCCGTCCGACCCGCACTGGCTGCAGGTGCTGGCCGGCGTTCTGGTCCTGGCCTCGCTCGTCCTCGCCTGCACGGCGACGGTGCTCGTGGCCACGGCGGCGTGGCCGGTCTCCGAGGGGCCGGTCTCGGAGGGGACCGGCGATGCGTCCGGCCAGGTGCCCGACGAGGTGCACCGGACCGCACGCCGCCTGCGGTCGGGCATCGGCCTCACGTTCGTCGCTGTAGTCGTGCTGGCGGTGGCGGCCACCTCGTCGTGGTGGCCGACGAGCGCCGATGCCGCCTCGTCTCCGTCGGTCGAGGTGTCGACGAACCAGGGTTCGGCTTGCGGTGAGCTGCGGGACGGCGGCCCCGGCGCGGTGACCATCGCGACGGCCGACGGCGATGTCACCGTGCCGCTGCCTCAGCTCGTCTCGCTCCGGCCGGTGTCGGGCTGCTGAGCCGGAAGCGTCCCGTCGCCCGCTCAGGTCTCGTCCGGAGCTCCCCGGGCATCTGCGGTCAGCGCTCGTTCGGGGTGGCGCAGCTGCTTGATGATCTGGCGGTAGTCGCCGCGCATCTGGCGCGGCACCCGCCAGACGTCGACCGTCCCGAAGATCCCGATGATCCGCACCGAGACGGTCGGCGACCAGGGGCGGTCGAGCTCGTCACCCCAGTCCCGACGGTGCCCGAACACCGCCACACCGGAGACGGGGACGTCGACCTCCTCGGGGACGTAGACGTCGACATTGCCGAACAGTGCGATCACCCACAGGAAGGAAGGATCACCGACGACGGAGGCGTCGCGCAGGTCGAGGTCGACGTCGGAGAAGATGCTCGCGGCAAAGCTCCGGCGACGGAGCAGGAGCCGTCCCCGACGTACCACGTGGGCGAACAGGGCGAACGTGAGACGGACCGGCCGCCGTCGCCGTACCGTCGACGCCGCCGGCTGCTGGGCCGGCAGGTCGACCTGCACCTGGACGAGGTCCGCCCGGGCCCTGGCGCGCAGGGCCGTCTCCACCCGGTCGCCGAACTCGTCGAGGGTCAGACGTCCGGCCACCAGGTGCTCGCGCAAGGTCTCGACCGCCTCGTCGCGGTCGGCGTCCGAGACGCGCTCCGCACCCTCGTCCATGACCGGACAGGCTAGACCTGCCCGACGGGTGGCGCACCACCCGAGAAGAGGCCCGGCTCAGAACAGCGCGTTGGCCAGTGCCGTCCGCGCGCGCGCGACCCGGTCGTCGGGCCCGACGAGCTCGAGCAGGCCCACGAGGTGCGTCCGCGCGCGGTCCCGGTCCTCACCCGAGCTGCGGCGCACCAGGTCGACCAGCCGGGCGAATGCCTCGTCCACGAGCCCTTCGAGCAGGTCGAGGTCGGCGGCGTCGGTCTGCGCCTGCACGTCATCGGGCGCGGCATCCGCCTTGGCCCGGGTCGAAGCCGGGTCGAGGTCCTGGGTGCGGCGCAACAGCTCGACCTGGCCCAGACCCGCTCGCGCGTCGGCGTCGGCAGGTGCCTCGGCGAGCAGCGCCTGGTACGCCGCGGCCGCGGCATCGTAGTCGCCGCGCTCGATCGCGTCGTAGGCCTCGTCGTAGCGGGGGTCGTGCGACGCCTCCTCCGCCGGCTCGTCGGCCACCGGCTCGGTGGCGAGGGTGCCGCTGACCCCGTTGGCCTCCGCCACCCGCAGCAGCTCGTCGAGGTAGGCGCGCACCTGCGGCTCCGGCAGGGCGCCCTGGAACAGCGGGACCGGTTGGCCCTTGACCACCGCGAAGACGGCCGGGATGCCCTGGACCTGGAAGGCCTGGCCGAGCCGCGGGTTGGCGTCGACGTCGACCTTGGCGAGCAGCCAGCGTCCGCCGTCGGCGACCGCCAGCCGCTCGAGGATCGGGCTCAACGTCTTGCACGGCTCGCACCACTCGGCCCAAAGGTCGATCACGACCGGGACGGTCATCGACGTCTCGATCACGACGTCCTGGAAGTCGGCCTCGGTCACATCGACGACCAGCCCACCCACCGCCGGCACCGCTGCGTCCCTGCTCGTCTGGGCAGCTGGCCGCTTGGCCAGGGCGGCAAGGTCCACCGCGCCGTACGGGTTGAAGCTCGGCTGGGACATGCGTCCAGCCTAAGCGACCCTAGAACCGCGGCGGCTCGCGGTAAGAACCCCACTCAGCGCGCAGGGCGTCGCAGATCTCCCCCAGCGTGGCCTCGGCGCGGGCAGCGTCGAGCATCGCCGGGACCATGTTGTCCTCGGTGCGGGCCACCTCGACCATCCGGGCGAGCGCGGCGTCGACGGCTGCCTGGTCGCGACCCGCGCGGCGCTCGCCGAGGATACGGTTCTGCTCGCGCTCCACCTCGTGGGAGACCCGCAGGATCTCCAGGGGCTCCTCGACCGTGTTGGTGTGGACATTGACGCCGACGATCTTCTTGTCGCCCTTCTCGACCGCGCGCTGGTAGGTGAAGGCCGCTTCGGCGATCTCGGACATGAACCAGCCGTCCTCGATGCCACGCAGCAGGCCCGAGGTGATGGAGCCGTCCGTGCCCATGTCGCGGATCCGGGTGAAGATCGCCTCCGCCTCGGCCTCGATCTCGTCGGTCAGCGCCTCGACGTACCACGATCCGCCGAGCGGGTCGGCGACGTTGCCGACCCCGGTCTCCTCCATGATCACCAGCTGGGTGCGCAGCGCGATCTCGGCGGCTCTCTGGCTCGGCAGCGCCAGCACCTCGTCGAGTGCGTTGGTGTGCAGCGAGTTGGTACCGCCGAGCACGGCGGAGAGCGCCTCGACCGCCGTGCGCACGATGTTGTTGTCGGGCTGCTGGGCCGTGAGCGAGACACCAGCGGTCTGGGTGTGGAACCGCAGCCACTGCGCCCGTTCCGTCCTGGCGCCGTAGACATCGCGCATCCAGCGCGCCCAGATGCGGCGGGCCGCACGGAACTTGGCGATCTCCTCGAAGAAGTCGATGTGCGCGTCGAAGAAGAACGACAGGCCAGGCGCGAACTGGTCGACGTCGAGACCGCGCGACATGCCGAGCTCGACGTAGCCGAAGCCGTCCGCGAGGGTGAAGGCCAGCTCCTGCGCCGCGGTAGAGCCGGCCTCACGGATGTGGTAGCCCGACACCGAGAGCGGCTTGTAGTCGGGGATGTGCTCGACGCAGTACTCCATCAGGTCGCCGATCAGGCGCAGGTGGGGCTCCGGCGGGAACAGCCACTCCTTCTGGGCGATGTACTCCTTGAAGATGTCGGTCTGCAACGTGCCGTTGAGCGAAGCGATGTCGATGCCCTGCCGCTCCGCAGCGACGAGGTACATGCAGAACACCGGCACCGCGGGCCCGCTGATCGTCATCGACGTCGTCACGTCAGCGAGCGGGATGTCGGAGAACAGCACGTCCATGTCGAGCGCGGAGTCGATCGCGACGCCGCAGTGGCCCACCTCGCCGAGGGACTGGGTGTCGTCGCTGTCGCGGCCCATCAACGTCGGCATGTCGAAGGCGACCGAGAGCCCGCCGCCGCCGGAGCGCAGGATCATCTGGTAGCGCTCGTTGGTCTGCTTGGCGTTGCCGAACCCGGCGAACTGGCGGATCGTCCAGCTCCGGCCGCGGTAGCCGGTCGCGTAGAGCCCGCGAGTAAAGGGGAACTCGCCCGGCCAGCCGATCCGCTCGAAGCCGGGGCGCGTCTCCCCAGGTCCGGGGCCGTAGACCGGCTCGACTGTCGAGCCCGAGAGCGTGGTGAAGTCGGCGTCTCGCTTGCGCGCCGCGTCGTAGCGACGCTGCCAGCGATCCCGGCCGGCCCCGACGTCCTCGGCGGCTGTGCTCCGGATCGGGCTCGTCTCGTGCGCCTCCATCGGACCTGCTCCTTCTCGACGAGCTGTGACGTGCACGCCGCAACCTGCTCCCGAAGTGACACACTATCGGCTGGGCCCGCCGGCCGTCTGCCACGGAATCTGCCCGAACCGCGACCCCCCTCAATGCGTCCTTGACGTGACTGCTCGGGGAGTACGGTCCAAAAGGGCGGATCGGTGGGGCATGGCGATGGTGACCGCGGCGGGGAATGCAGTGGTGAGCGTCCCGAAGTCTGGCGCACGCGAAGTTCTCGCGCGCGAGCTCTGGGACGAGCACTACGCGCGCCTCGCCGGCTGGGTTGCGTCCCTCGTCGGAGACATCGACGTCGCGCACGACATCGCCTCGGAGGCGTTCGTCCGACTGTTGACGAGGTGGCTGAGCGTGCGTGACCCGCGGGGCTTCCTGTATGTCACGGCAACCAACCTGGTGCGGGACTGCTGGCGAGCGCAGAAGCGTGAGCGGCGGCTGGCCATCCGTCTGGAGGACCGCGGACCCGGCACGTTCGCGGCTCCCGACCCGTGGTTGCGGGACCTCGTCGAGCGGCTGCCGGAGCGGCTCCGCGAGCCGGTGCTGCTCTACTACTTCGCCGACTTCTCGGTCGACGAGGTCGCCGCGGCGCTGCACCGCCCGTCGGGCACGATCAAGCGCTGTCTGTCCGACGCCCGCGCCCAGCTGCACGGATGGATCGGAGACGACGCATGAACGCCTTCGGTCACGAATCGGTCGCGCCGCTGCCCCCGCCGCGTGGGGCGTTCGAGGACGTGTGGTCCCGCGCCAGCAGACGCCGTCGGCAACGGGCTCGCGTCGTCACCGCGTCGGCGCTCGCGCTGGTCGTGTGCGGCGGCACCGTCCTGGGCCTGGCCGGCCTCGACAGTGTCAACCGGTCGGATGCGCCGCCCGCGGACCGGGAGGTTCGACGCATTCACGCGTCGGTCGACCCGTCACCGCCGGGGACAGGAGGTCCGGACAGCAAGCACACCCGGTCGCGCAACGCGGGTAGCGGGCCGACCGGCGGGCTGGTCGGCGGGGGTGGGGGCGGCGGGCACGGCCGGACCGGCAAGGGCAAGATGTCGCCGCCGCCGGAGGCGGGGGTCTTCACCGTCCGACTGATCGACGCCGCGACCGGCCTCGGGGCAGCCGGCCTCTACGCGTGGCCCAGCACGACGGTCGGAACCTTTACCGCTGCTCCCGCCGCCTTCGGGAGGACCGACTCCGGCGGACGCGTTCAGCTGCCCTGCACGACCGCGCCAGTCCTGTTCACGCCGTGGCCGCTGATCGGTTCGATCGACGTCACCCAGCTCGCGGGCTCGGCACCGGCACCGAAGCTGGTGTCCGATCCGATGGCTCTGGCGCGGGTCTGCGCAGGTGCCGACGTCACGGTCCGGGTCGACCGTGGGATCACCATGTCGGGGGCGGTCGGGGCGTCCTGCCCGGCACCGCTGTCCTCCACGATCGAGGTCGCGACCTCCGGCCCGGTGCCCATCACGTTGACGCTGTCCGGTCTCTCCGCCGGAGGCAGCTATCTCGTCCCCGGCCTCCCGGCCGGCGTGGTCCGGGTGACCGATGCGGCGGGTACCACCGACGTCGACGTCAGCACCGACCCGACCTCGCACGACGTCACGCTGCCGTGTGCCGACATGACCTCCCCTCCGGAGACGACCAGCCCGGACGCAGCTGCAACCTGACCGCCGGGCCGGTCAGGATGGAGCCGGCCTCGGGGCTCAGCCCTCGGTGAGGCCGGCGACCAGGGCGTCGGCAGCGGCGTACGGGTCGAGTGCCCGGTCGACGACCCGCCGCGCGAGGTCGTCGAGGGCGTGGCCTCCGCGCAGGTCTCCCATCCGCTCCCGCAGCGCCGTCACCGCGATCGCCTCGACCTCGTCTGCCGCGCGCCGCAGCCGACCCTTGGCGAGGTTACCCGTCTCCTCCAGCCAGCCTCGGTGCTTGTCCAGTGCCTCGACGACCTCGTCCGTCCCCTCACCGCGGGACGCGACGGTCTTGACGATCGGCGGCCGCCAGTCGCCGGGCTGGCGGCGCTCCCCCAGCGTCAGCATGTGCCGCAGCTCACGGACCGTCGCATCGGCGCCGTCGCGGTCGGCCTTGTTCACGACGTAGACGTCGCCGACCTCGAGGATGCCGGCCTTGGCCGCCTGGATCGCATCGCCCATGCCGGGCGCGAGCAGCACCACGGTCGTGTCGGCCATGCCCGCCACCTCGACCTCGGACTGCCCCACGCCGACCGTCTCGACCAGCACCACCTCGCAGCCGGCAGCGTCGAGCACACGCAGCGCCTGGGGTGTCGACCACGACAGCCCGCCCAGATGCCCCCGGCTGGCCATCGAACGGATGTAGACGTGCGGGTCCAGCGCATGGTCCTGCATCCGAACCCGGTCACCGAGCAGCGCACCGCCGGAGAACGGCGAGGACGGGTCCACCGCGAGCACGCCTACCCGGCGGCCTCGCGCCCGGTACGCCGACACCAGCGCACTCGTCGACGTGGACTTGCCGACCCCCGGCGCACCCGTGAGCCCGACCACCACCGCATTGCCGCTGTGCGGCATCAGCGCGGCCATCACCTCGGGCAATTGTGGCGAGGCGTCCTCGACGAGCGAGATCAGCCGGGCCACCGACCTGGGGTCCCCCTCGCGGGCCCGCGTGACGAGCTCGCCGACGTCGGGTCGGCGCGCGCTGCGGCTCGCGGCTGCGTCGGCCAACCCGCTATGCCCTGGCAGGCACGAGGATCACCAGCGCGTCGCCCTGCCCGCCGCCGCCGCAGAGTGCCGCGGCCCCGGTGCCTCCGCCGCGACGGCCGAGCTCGAGGGCGAGGTGCAGCACGATGCGGGCACCCGACATGCCGATCGGGTGACCCATCGCGATCGCGCCGCCGTTGACGTTGACCTCGTCGTCACCGAGGCCGAGGTCCCGCATCGACTTGATGCCGACGCTGGCGAACGCCTCGTTGATCTCGACCAGGTCGAGGGCAGCGACGTCGATCCCCTCACGGGCACAGGCCTTGGCGATCGCCGCCGACGGCTGCGACTGCAGCGTCGAGTCCGGCCCGGCGACGACGCCGTGCGCCCCGATCTCGGCGATCCAGGTGAGCCCTAGCTCCTCGGCCTTGGCCTTGCTCATCACGACGACCGCCGCCGCCCCGTCGGAGATCTGCGAGGACGAACCGGCCGTGATGGTGCCGTTCTTGTCGAAGGCCGGCCGCAGCTTGGCGAGGCTCTCGGCCGAGGTGTCGGAGCGGATGCCCTCGTCCTCCTTGAAGGAGATCGGGTCGCCCTTGCGCTGCGGGATCTCGACCGGCACGACCTCGTCGTCGAAGAGCCCGTTCTTCCACGCGGCGGCCGCGCGCTGGTGCGAACGCGCCGCGAACTCGTCCTGGTCCTCGCGGCTGATGCCCAGCTCGGCGTTGCAGGCCTCGGTCAAGGCACCCATCGCCTGAGTCGTGAACACGTCCCACAGCCCGTCGTACGACATCGAGTCGACCAGCTTGACGTCGCCGAACTTCACGCCCTCGCGCGACTTCGGCAGGAAGTGCGGCGCCTGGGTCATCGACTCCATGCCACCGGCCACGACGATGTCGAACTCGCCGGCGCGGATCAACTGGTCGGCGAGCGCGATCGCGTCGAGCCCGGACAGGCAGACCTTGTTGATCGTCAGCGCCGGCACGGTCATCGGGATGCCGGCCTTGACCGCGGCCTGACGGGCGGGGATCTGCCCGGCGCCGGCCTGCAGCACCTGGCCCATGATCACGTAGTCGACCTGGTCGGGCGCCACTCCGGCCTTCGCCAGGGCGCCCTTGATCGCGACGCCACCGAGGTCGGTCCCGGAGAAGTCCTTGAGCGAACCGAGCAGGCGGCCCATCGGGGTACGGGCACCGGCGACGATCACGCTGCCGTTGGTGGTGGCCACGGTCACGGCCCTCCAGTCGAGGTCGGGATGCCGGACGGCGTTCCAGCCCTGCAACGATATCCGCATGCTGACCCGGATCGACCACGTCGGTATCGCCGTCCCCGACCTCGAGGAGGCCATCGCCTTCTACGAGCGGACCTTCGACGTGCGCGCAGTGCACCAGGAGGTCAACGAGGAGCAGGGCGTGCGCGAGGCGATGCTGGCGGTCGGCGACTCGGGCTCCTGCATCCAGCTGCTCGCGCCGCTGACGCCGGACTCGGCGATCGCGAGGTTCCTCGAGCACAGCGGCCCGGGGATCCAGCAGGTGGCCTACGGCGTGGACGACGTCGAGGCCGTGTCGGCGACGCTGAGGGCGCGGGGACTGCGGCTGCTCTACGACCGGGCACGGACCGGCACCGCCGGGAGCCTGGTCAACTTCGTGCACCCGAAGGACGTCGGTGGGGTCCTGGTCGAGCTGGTCCAGGCGACCGCCGTCCCTCAAGATCACGAATAGTTCGCGATCTTGAGCCACAGTCGACGCATTCGTGTCGCGAGACCTCTCAAGATCAACTGTGACCAGCTGATCTTGTGACAGCCGGTGCTCCTTCTGCGCTCACGACATCTCAAGATCGCGGCGGCCCCGGCTGCAGATCGCGGCGGCCACGGGTGCCTGTTCCGGACCCGCCTGTGACGCTGTTGTTACTCACCAGTAGCATCATCCGTGCCCGGGCGCGCCGGGCCGGTCGCGAGACACCGGAGGACCGCGGTGAAGGACATCCTCGAGGCGATCATCGGCGAGGACACGGCGGCCGAGGACTACGCCGCGCTCCCGGTGCCGGAGCACTACCGCGGCATCACCGTGCACGCCGACGAGCAGGAGATGTTCGCCGGCGTCGACAACCGCGACAAGGACCCGCGCAAGTCGTTGCACCTCGACGAGGTCGCCACCCCCGAGCTCGGCCCGGGCGAGGCGCTGGTCGCCGTGATGGCCAGCGCGATCAACTACAACACCGTCTGGACCTCGATCTTCGAGCCGGTGCCGACGTTCCGCTTCCTCGAGCGCTACGGCCGGCTCAGCCCGCTGTCCAAGCGGCACGACCTGCCCTACCACGTCGTCGGCTCCGACCTGGCCGGTGTCGTGCTGCGCACCGGGCCCGGCGTCAACTCCTGGGCGCCCGGCGACGAGGTCGTCGCCCACTGCCTGTCCGTCGAGCTCGAGAGCCCGGACGGGCACAACGACACGATGCTCGACCCGGAGCAGCGCATCTGGGGCTTCGAGACCAACTTCGGCGGTCTGGCCGACCTTGCTCTGGTCAAGGCCAACCAGCTGATGCCGAAGCCGGACCACCTGACCTGGGAGGAAGCCGCCTCCCCCGGCCTGGTCAACTCGACCGCCTACCGCCAGCTGGTCTCGCGCAACGGCGCGGACATGAAGCAGGGCGACGTCGTCCTGATCTGGGGCGCGAGCGGTGGCCTCGGCTCCTACGCGACGCAGTACGCGCTGAACGGCGGCGCCATCCCGGTGTGCGTCGTCTCCAGCCCGGAGAAGGCGGCGATCTGCCGGAAGCTCGGCGCCGACCTGATCATCGACCGCAGCGCCGA
>JAVEDG010000372.1 GCA_030841245.1 Actinomycetota bacterium | reverse complement strand
TGGCCGCGATCACCATCACCGGCGACGTCCCGTGCTACGCGACGAACGTCGACTACCGCACCGACACGGCCAGCGCGCGGTCCTTCCTCGGGGCCCACCTGTCGCTCCCCTAGCATCGGCCGCCCTCGACCGGACCGCTCCAGCCGGCGCGGTCCCGGTCGAGGTCGGTGGCTGCGGCCCCCCTGAAGCACCTGCGGCCCGCAGCCACCGACGTCGACCCGGCGGCACGCGGGCGGTCGGACCAAGAAACAAAACGGAGCGCCAGTGCCTCGCCAGGAATCCGCTGGCCCGGCCAGCTTCTGTCTGCCCCGGTGTCCCCTGCCACCTGGTCGCCGCTGCTCACGCGCCGCCGGGGTCTAGGGCAAACACCGCGTGAGCAATGTAGCGGGTCAGGATGTTGTTCGTAAAGGGGGCAAAGGTCGGAAACTCGTCACCGGGACAGGACCGCCCAGGTGAGCTTGCCTCGACCTCGCGTCGGGAGCACGCCCCACCCGGTGGAGACCCGGTCGACCAGGAGCAGGCCGCGACCGCTCGGTCGCTCGAGGGCCACCGGTTGCTTGCGTGGCTCGCCGTCGCCGAGGTCCCGCACCGTCACCCGGAGCCGGTCCTGCAGGTGGCTGAGGCCGACCTCGATCGGGGTGCCGGCGTGCCGGACGGAGTTGGTCACGAGCTCGCTGGCGACAAGGCAGGCGTCGTCGATGAGCTCTCTCATTCCCCATTCGTGGCACCTGGCGCGGACGAAGTCGCGGGCTCGTCGGCCCGCGTCCGGACGAGCCGCCATCGACAGCCAGACACCCCGTGCGCGCAGCCGGCCGGCTACCTCGGTCCTGGCCCTCGCGATCGATGTGGACAGGAGGATCGCATCGTGGCCGGGGGCACGACCGATGGCGCTGCGCAACGCCTCGTCGGCGCACACGAGTGCGACCGGAACTGCCGGCCAGGCGGCGACCGGTCCGGCGGCCGCGGCGACCAGACGGGCCGCAGCCGCCTCGGTGCCGGCGCGTACCCCTGTCAGGTCGCAGACCACCGCCTGGGGGTCTTCCGCCAGCGCCGCGAAAAGGTCACGCTCGACGTCGACGGCCACCTCGTCGAGCGAGCCCGACGCTCCGACGAACGCCAGCTCGCCCCGACGGGCAGCAGGGACGTCCTGCACGAGCTGAAGGAATCGGGCTGCCATGGTGTACCCCGCTGTCACGGAAGCTCTCGGCCACCGAGGTCCGGGGTGCTGACAGCCACGTACCCCGATTCCACGGTCCTAGACCGCTCGGAACGACTTTCTTCTCAAGGCACGGGGCCGCCGCATCAGGACGGCAGGACGGTCAGCGGGTCATGACCTGGCAAGCTCCCGGTCGACGAAGGTGCGGATCTCGCCCCAGGCGGCGCGGGACTCGGGGAAGTCGTCATAGAGGAACGAGTGCCACATGCCCTCGTAGACGAGCAGGTCCGCTCGCTGCCGTCTTCGCGCATCCGTCGGTGCAGCCGCACGGTGTCGCTCAGCAACAGGTCGCGCGTGCCGGTGACGAGCAACGCCGGAGGGAGGTCTGACGAGTAGCGACCGAAGACCGGTGAGGCCAGTGGATCCGCACGCGGATGCTCCCCGACGTACCAGTCGACGCAGGCGTCGAGGTCGCCGTCGGCGCTCGGCAGACTCGGGTCGAGGTCCTCGAGCGTGCGCAGCGAGTCGCTCGCCGCGGTGAGGTCCGACCAGGGTGAGAGAAGGACCGCGGCGCCAGGGAGCGCCACGCCGTCCGCCATGGCCCTGAGCAGTGTCGTGGCCACCAGCGCCCCGCCCGCCGAAAGCCCGATGAGACCGAGGCGGCGCGCGTCGGTGTCGCGGAGCAGCCCACGGTAGACCGCGAAACAGTCGTCAACGGCTGCTGGGAACCGGTGCTCGGGCGCCATCCGGTAGTCGACGGTCGTGACCGGAAACCCGGTGTGATGCGCGGCCCAGACGGCGACTACCAGTCCGGAGCGTCCCGGGTTGAACAGGTAGCCGCCGCCGTGGAAGTCCAGCAGCCGGCGGGACCCGTCGTGACCGGCGCCAGGTGGCGTGACGTGGAACACGGGTACGCCGGCCACCTCGCCCTCGGTCACTGTGACGTCCGAGGCAGCCAGCGCCCGGTCGAGGTACGGCTGCACCTCGGCCACACCGTCCTGCACGGCGGCTATCCACTCGTCGTACGTCGTCGCCGTCGTGCGCGACCGCGGCGGAGGTGACTCCGGGTCGTCCGGCGGCGGCACGGAGACCGCCAGCTCTCGGCGGAACACCTCGCGGCCGACATCGCTGATGGTTGCCGGTGCGGCGACGTGCCGCAAAGCGAGGTCGACACCGCCCTGCGAGTCAGAGGTTGCGTCCTGCCATCGGGTCATGGCCCATCTCAGCACGTGAGGCAGAGACAGACGCGGGGGCGCCCATCGTGCGCACCGATGGGACCCCCCGCGGCTGTTACCTCAGCCGACGGCCGCTGACTGTTCCGGCGGCGCCGACGGGGCGACACGCGGGTGGCCCGCGCCCCCGCGGGAGGGGGTTGAGGGCGACGGGCCATCCCCCGAAAGACGAAGGCCCCGACCGGCAGGGTCAGGGCCTCAGCCCGGGCTTTGTTTGCTTGACCCGGGCACCTTGCACTCTGCTCCATTCCAGCCGCCGTGTCCAGGCATGGCAGGTAAAGGTGCGACTTCACCACGTGAGTTTGGACAGAGAAGCGAGGAACGTCCGATACTCGCCGAGGCCGCTCGAAAGCGCTCATCCACGCCGGCGTACCTGTAATCTCGAACTCGGCACACCGTGTCCTCGCCAAGACCCCGCGAGCGTCAGACGCTTGGGGGATGAGCAGATGGTCGACGAGGACAGGCTGTCGTCGGTGTTGAGCGAGTTCGCTCGCACGATGGTCACCGACTTCCCGATCCAGGGAATCCTGGACCACTTGGTGGGACGCATCGTCGCTGTCATGCCGGTGACCGGCGCAGGGGTCACCTTGATCTCGCCAGGCCTCGCTCCGCAGTACGTCGCAGCATCCGATCCGTCGGCACTGCGCTTCGAGAAGCTGCAGACCAAGCTCGGGCGCGGGCCGTGCCTGACGGCGTACAAGTCGGGTGAGCCTGTCTCCATACCTGACCTGGCGGCCGACGACCGCTACCCCGAGTTTTCGCCCGAAGCGATCGCCGCGGGGATGGCAGCTGTTTTCACGTTCCCGCTTCGTCACGGCGACACCCAGCTCGGTGCGCTGGACCTGTACCGGGACACGGCCGGCGAGCTGGATGCACATGCGATGGCAGTAGCGCAGACGCTCGCCGACGTCGCAGCCGCCTACCTGCTCAGCGCCCAGGCTCGGGAGCAGGCGTTGGAGGTCTCCAACCAGTTCAGGGACAGCGCCCTGCACGACTCGCTCACCGGGCTGCCGAACCGTGTTCTGCTGCATCAACGGCTGGAGCACGCGGCTGCGCGCGCCAGGCGCTCGCACGGAACCGTGGCGGTGCTGTTCGCCGACCTCGACCGGTTCAAGCAGGTCAACGACGTCTATGGGCATGCCGCAGGCGACGCCCTGCTCGTGGCCGTTGCCGGGCGGCTGTCGTCCCTCATCCGCGGCGGTGACACGTTGGCGCGCGTCTCCGGTGACGAGTTCGTCTTCCTGTGCGAGGACCTGAGCACGTACGACGACGTGGAGCTGCTGGCCACACGCATCGACGAGGCGTTTGCGGTCCCGTTCGTGCTGCCGGACGTGGGCACCGAGCTCCTCGTCACCGCCAGCGTCGGCATCGCCTACTCCGGTCCGGGCGAGACCGTCACGAGCCAGCTGGTCGTCAACGCCGACATCGCGATGTACCAGGCCAAACGGCAGGGCGGTGCGGATCATCAGGTCGTCGACCTGCGCGCAGCCAAGAAGGACGAGCAACGGCACCACCTCGAGCAAGACCTCCGCTCGGCGCTGGCACGCGGTCAGCTCGGTCTTGCTTACCAGCCGATCGTGCGCACTGCCGACGGCACAGTCATCGGGGTCGAGGCGCTGCTGCGATGGACCCACCCGGTCAACGGCGCAGTCCCCGCAGACACGGCAGTCGGTCTGGCAGAGCAGAGCGGCTTGATCACCGAGATCGGGGCATGGGTGCTCGATCAAGCGTGCCGCGACCGGGCCGACTGGCTGGCCATGCGCCCGGACAAGCCGCTGGACCTGTCGGTGAACGTCTCCGCCCGCCAGCTCATGGCGCGTGGCTTCGTCGACACCGTCAAGGACGTGCTCGACAGGACGGGGATGGAGCCGGCCGCGCTGGTCCTGGAGGTGACCGAGAGCGTGTTCGTCGAGGACAACGACCGGGTCATCCAGATGCTCACCGACCTCAAGAACCTGGGGCTGCAGCTGGCCCTGGACGACTTCGGGACCGGTTTCAGCTCGCTCGAATACTTGCGGCGGTTCCCGGTCGACCGTGTCAAGATCGACGGGACTTTCGTGGTCGACCTGGGCAAGGATCCCGCCACCACGGCAATCGTGCGCGCCGTCACGGAGCTGGCCCACGTGCTGGATCTGCAGGTGACCGCGGAAGGTGTGGAGAGCGAGCGTCAGCGCAGCGAGGTCCTCAGCGTCGGATGCGAGTTCGCCCAGGGCTTCCTCTTCGCCCGCCCGATGAGCACGACGGACCTGATGGCCAACCTGAGCGCCGGCCCGGATGTGGTCCTGCAGCCCCCGCGACGAGCGTCGGTGTAGCTGGAATCGCCGGTTCCCCCACGACGATGGCCCTACGCTGGGGCCTCAGCGTGGAGGGGTGCCCGTGACCTGTGCAGCCTGTGGGACCCACAACGATGCAGGCCGGAAGTTCTGCATCGAGTGCGGCGCTCCGTTGGCGCGTGCGTGCCCGACATGCGGGGCACTGAACCCTCCCGCCGGGAAGTTCTGCGGCGAGTGCGGCAGCGGCATGACCTCCGGACAGCCGGGCGGGACCACGGGCCCACTGTCCCTGGCCGCCGCGCCGACCACCGAGCGACGGCTGGTCTCGGTCCTGTTCCTCGACCTGGTGGGCTTCACCTCGATCTCCGAGCAGCGCGACGCCGAAGACGTCCGGACCCTGCTGGACGCCTACTTCGAGACCGCGCAGGCGGTGATCGGCCGCCATGGTGGCGTGGTAGAGAAATTCATCGGTGACGCGGTGATGGCGGTGTGGGGCACCCCGATCACGCGTGAGGACGACGCCGAGCGGGCTGTGCGCGCCGGCCTGGAGCTGGTGGACGCCGTGTCGGCGCTGGGCGCTTCGACCGAGGCTCCGCTGCAGGCGCGCTGCGGGGTGCTCACCGGCGAGGCGGCGACCACACAGGGTGCCGACCACCAGGGCATGGTCACCGGCGACATGGTGAACACCGCCTCGCGGCTGCAGTCCGCCGCGGAGCCCGGCTGTGTCCTCGTCGGCGAAGCCACCTACCGAGCGGCATCCGGCGCTGTCACCTTCGAGGACGCCGGAGCGCTCGCGCTGAAGGGGAAAGAGGAGCTGGTCCGGGCATGGCGCGCCCTGCGTGTGGTCGCCGAGCGACAGGGCCAGAACCGGATGGCCATCGAACCGCCGTTCGTCGGGCGCACCGAGGAGCTGCGGATGGTCAAGGAGCTCTTGCACGCCACCGGACGCGAGGGCAAGGCCCGGGTGGTGTCGGTCACCGGCATCGGCGGCATCGGGAAGTCCCGGCTGTCCTGGGAGCTGCTGAAGTACGTCGACGGGCTGAGCGAAACGATCTGGTGGCACCACGGGCGTTGCCCGTCGTACGGCGACGGGATCACCTTCTGGGCTCTCGGAGAGATGGTGCGGATGCGCGCCGGGATCGCCGAGACCGATCCACCCGGCATCTCGCGCGCCAAGCTCGCCGCGTCCGTCGGCGCGCACGTCCCGGACGAGGACGAGCGTCGGTGGCTCGAGCCTCGGCTGGCCTTCCTGCTCGGACTGGCCGACCGTCCCAGCGGGGGCGGTGACGAGCTTTTCGCCGCCTGGCGGGCCTTCTTCGAGCGGATCAGCGCCGCCGGCACCGTGGTGATGGTGTTCGAGGACCTGCAGTGGGCTGACACCGGGCTGCTGGACTTCATCGAGTCCCTGCTGGAGTGGTCCCGCAACCGTCCAATCTTCGTCGTCACCCTGGCCCGCCCGGAACTGGCGGACCGTCGGCCCGGGTGGGGTGCCGGCACCAGGAACCTGATGTCGCTGCACCTGGAGCCGTTGCCGGACCCGACGATGGCCGAGCTGGTGCGTGGCCTGGTGCCGAGTGCCGACGACGCCGCCATCGCGCGGATCGTGGAGCGAGCTGAAGGCATGCCGCTCTACGCCGTCGAGACGATCCGGATGCTCGCCGATCGCGGGGTGCTGCGAGCGGGCAAGGACGCCTACGAGCTGGTCGGCGACCTCGGCGAGCTCGAGGTCCCCGAGACGCTGCACGCGCTGATCGCGTCCCGTTTGGACGGCCTCGGGCCCGACGACAGGACTCTCCTCCAGGACGCGGCCATCCTTGGGAAGAGCTTCACGCTGGAGGCGCTCTCGGCAGTGACGGGTGCGGACGGGGTCAGCCTCGAGCCCCGGCTGCTCGGTCTCATCCGTCGCGAGTTCCTGGCGCGCGAGACGGACCCTCGCTCACCTGAGCGCGGCCAGTACACGTTCGTGCAAGGCATCATCCGCGAGATCGCCTACGGCATGCTGTCCAGGGCCGACCGTCGGTCCCGGCATCTCGCGGTCGCGCATCACTTCGAGGCGGCTGGCGACGACGAGCT
>JAVEDG010000361.1 GCA_030841245.1 Actinomycetota bacterium | reverse complement strand
AGCTGCGATGGGCCACGGCGTACGACGCCGCACTGGCCAAGGCACCCGGCAACGACCCCGCGAAGGTCGTCGCCGGCTCCTACGGCCCGGTGCCGGTCCTGCTGAACCGGCTGGAGACCATGGCACGGTCCGGCGGTCTCGACGGAGCGCTGCTCTCGCAGGGCGCGTTCTATCAGACCGACTACACCAAGCCGCTGCTCTTCATCGCCGACGGCACCTACCTCGAGGACCAGTCTCGAGCCCAGCACCTGGGCGGCGACCAGTGGGGAATGATGAACGAGACCGGGGCGTACCCGGGTCAGGCGTGGCTGTGGCTCTACACCTTCTGGTACCAGGTCAAGCCGTTCTCCACCTCGGAGAACGCTGACGCCCTGGTGTGGGTCTTGATGATGCTGCTCACGCTGGTGTTCGTCTGCGTCCCGTTCATCCCCGGCCTGCGGTCACTGCCGAAGCACCTAGGGGTGCACAAGCTGATCTGGCGTGACTACTACCGCTCGCAGCGCAGTTGACCGCGCACTCACCCTGCACTGGCAGGACCGGCCCCCAACCCTGATTGGCGTTGATCATGCAGGAACCGGCCACTCACGGGTGGCCGGTTCCTGCATGATCAACCGGGAGGGAGAGGGTCAGGCCGGGAGAGGGGTTGCCAGGTCTGGCCCTCGGGGGTGTCGGTGACCGCGACACCCAGCGCTGCGAGCTCGTTCCGGACCGCATCGGCGGCTGCCCAGTCCTTGTCGGCTCGGGCGCGGGCGCGCGCGTCCAACAGCTCGGCGGCTCCGTCGGGGAGCGCCGGCTCGTCCCGGGGTCGACCGACGTCGCGCACCAGGTCCAGACCGAAGAGGCCGTCGAGGTGGGCGAACATCTCGAACTTCGAGCCGTCGGGGAGCTCGGCGTCCCTCTCGATCGCCCGCAGCACCTGCAGCGCGGCGGGGGTGTCCAGGTCGTGGTCGAAGGCAGCGTGCACCTTCTCGACGTGCTCCGCGCACATCGTCTTGCTGGGCGACTCGGCCCACGTCGCGACCCGCTCCCGCCAGCGACGCAGGGTGTGGTCCGCTGCTGCGATCTCCTCCCAGCCCAGGTCGACCTGGGTGCGGTAGCGCGACCCGAGGAAGGCCAGGCGTACGGCCAGCGGGTCGTGGCCGCGCGCGACCACGTCGTCGAGCAGCACCACGTTGCCGGTGGACTTGGCCATCTTGCGGCCCTCGAAGAGCAGGTGCTCGCCGTGGACCCAACGCCGCACCACCTCGTGACCGACTGCGGCGTTGCTCTGTGCGCGCTCGTCCTCGTGGTGCGGGAAGCGCAGGTCGATGCCGCCCAGGTGCAGGTCGATGTGCTCGCCGAGCTGGTCCATCGACATCGCGGAGCACTCCACGTGCCAGCCCGGGTAGCCGAGGCCCCACGGTGAGTCCCAGGTCATCTGGCGTCGCTCGGCGGCGCGCTTCCACAGCGCCCAGTCGGCATGGAAGCGCTTGCTCTCGTCGGTCTCGCCGCCGAACCGGTGGCCGGGCCGCAACCGGTCGAGCCGGTTGCCCGAGATCTCGCCGTACGTCGGGAAGGACGCCGCGTCGAAGAACACCGATCCGTCGCCGCCCACGTAGGCGTGGCCGCGGTCGACGAGGGTGCGGATCAGGTCGAGCATCAGCTCGATGTGCTCGCTGGCGCGCGGGTAGGCGTCGGCCGGGCGGCAGTTGAGGCGGGCCAGGTCGCGGTGGAAGCGCTCCTCGTAGCGCCGGGCGATCTCCAGGCCGGTCAGGCCCAGCCGGGCGGCCTCGGCGAGCACCTTGTCCTCGCCGTGGGCGTCGATCTCGGTGTCGTCGACGAGGTGCCCGACGTCGGTGATGTTCTGCACCAGCCGCACCGACCAGCCGTGGACCTGCTCCGCCGTACGTCGCACGAGGTCCGCGAGCAAGAAGGTCCGCAGGTTGCCGACGTGCTGGTCGCGGTAGACGGTCGGGCCGCAGCAGTACACCCGGAGCAGCCCCTGACCCGACGACCCGCGTGTCGACGGCTGGACCGGCTCCAGCATCCGGGTGCGGGTGTCGTGCAGCTCGAACACCGACGACAGCCTATGCGCCGTCATGAGCGGGAGCGCGGTAGACGTAGGGGTGGTGGGTCCGGTATCCCAGAGCGGCGTAGAGCCGCAGCGCGCCCGGGTTCCCGGCACGGACCTGGAGGTAGGTCGCGCGCGCACCGACTCCCGCGGCCCACGCCACCAGGGCACGCATCACGGCCGAGCCGACTCCCTGCCGGCGGGCCGCCGGGGCCACGTCGACGGACGTGATCCCGGTCCAGGCGCCGTCCGCCGACGCGCGCCCGATGCCGACCGGGCGTCCGTCGCGCAGCACCGTGGCGAACGTGACGACCGGCGGAGCCGTCAGGATCGCGAGATGGGTGGCCGCATCGGCGGCGAGGTCGTGCATCATCGCGCACCAGACGTCGTCCGGGCGGTCGGCCAGCCGGGCCGTCAGGCCGGGCTGCTCGGGGAGCGTGCGCAGCAAGGAGTCCACCGGGGCCACCTGCACGACGGTGACGTGCCGGCGCTCCCAGCCCAGCCGCTCCAGCGCCGGGTTGACCGGGTCGGCCAGGGGGAGCTGCAGCAGGGGCGGGAGCCCGCGCTCGGCGTACCACTGCGCCGTCGTTGCCAGCGCCTCCTCGAGCGGCCGGCCGGGGTCGCCCGACGCGAGGGTGGAGTTGGCCCGTCCGGTGACGCCGCCGTGCGCCCGGCGCAGCCAGTCGCCCAGCGGGGCGACCTGGCGGGCCGGCCAGCCGGCGTGGCAGATGCGTTGCAGCGCGTCGGGCGTGAGGGGCGGGACGTCCCACCCCGGCCGGACCGGCTCAGGGGGGACGACCTTGGCGGCCACGACGTCGGCTCGCACCAGCTCGGTGAGTCGGCCGTCGCGCCGCAACACCTGCGCGCCCCCGGTGGTCAGGTCGAGCAGGTGACCGACGGTGTCGGTGAACCGGCCCCCGCCCGCGGTCGTCCGCACCGACACCCGCAGGCCGAGCCACGAAGCGTCCATCAGGTCCTCGCTCGACACGTCCGGCCCCCTCGGTTCGCCGTCTCCGGCGACGGACGCGATACTAGGGAGCGGGCGGGACGCCCTGCAGACGTGACCAGTCCCCGGGAGGGAACAGACCGTGACCTACGTCATCGCGCAGCCCTGCGTGGACGTCATCGACAAGGCCTGCATCGACGAGTGCCCTGTGGACTGCATCTACGAGGGCAACCGGATGCTGTACATCCACCCGGACGAGTGCGTCGACTGCGGCGCCTGCGAGCCGGTCTGTCCGGTCGAGGCGATCTTCTACGAGGACGACACACCGGAGCAGTGGAAGGACTACTACAAGGCCAACGTCGAGTTCTTCGACGACCTCGGCTCGCCGGGCGGCGCCGCCAAGCTGGGCAAGATCGACAAGGACCACCCGCTGATCGAGGTGCTGCCGCCACAGAACCAGGACCACTGACGGCGGTGTCCGCGGGGACGGGCGACGCGACGCGGGCGACGGCCGCGGCGCGACTGCCGGAGTTCCCGTGGGACGCGCTCGCGCCGTACGCCGAGCTGGCGCAGGCCCATCCCGACGGCGTGGTCGACCTGTCGGTCGGGACGCCGGTCGACCCGACGCCGGCGTTCCTGCAGCGTGTGCTGGCCGACGCCTCCGACGCGCCGGGCTACCCGCAGACGGCGGGGACCCCGTTGCTCCGCGCGGCCGCCGCCGCGTGGTTCGCTCGCCGCCGCGGTGTCCCGGACCTCGACCCGGCCGCGGTGCTGCCCACCATCGGGTCCAAGGAGCTGGTGGCCTGGCTGCCGACCCTGCTGGGTCTCGGGCCGGGCGACGTCGTGGTGCATCCCGAGACGGCCTATCCGACGTACGACGTGGGCGCACGCCTGGCCGGCGCCCGACCGGTCCCCAGCGACGGGCTGACCGCCCTCGGCCCGGCTCGGGTCGGGCTGGTCTGGGTCAACTCGCCGGCCAACCCGACCGGGGCCGTGCTGGGCCTGGACCACCTGCGCAAGGTGGTGGACTGGGCGCGGGAACGCGGCGCGGTCGTCGCCTCCGACGAGTGCTACGCCGAGCTGGGCTGGGACGCCGAGACGACCTCGGTGCTGCACCCGGACGTGTGCGGTGGCACCCACGACGGTCTGCTGGCGGTCTACTCGCTGTCCAAGCAGTCCAACCTGGCCGGCTACCGCGCCGGGCTGGTGGCAGGCGACCCGAGGCTCGTCGGCGACCTGCGGGAGGCGCGACGGCACGCCGGGATGATGGTGCCCGCCCCGGTGCAGGCGGTCATGGCAGCGGCGCTCGGGGACGACGACCACGTGGCCGAGCAACGGGAGCGCTACCGCCACCGACGCCGGACCCTGTGGGCGGCGCTCGAGGGGGCCGGCTGGCGCGTCGAGCAGTCGGCGGCGGGGCTCTACCTCTGGGTCACCCGCGACGAGGACTGCTGGGCTTCGGTGAGGCGCCTCGCCGACCTCGGAATCCTGGTCGCGCCCGGGGCGTTCTACGGGCGTGCCGGGACTCAGCACGTGCGGGTGGCGCTGACCGCGACCGACGAACGGGTCGCTGCAGCCGCCAGACGGCTCGAGTGAGTTCCGTCACCTGTCGTTACGGCAACGCAGGCGGACGCCCAACGTAACGACGAAGACATGTGTGACGCCCATGCTGGACGCATGGGTGACGAGCGAGCCCAGCTCGATGGAGTGACGGAAGATGGCACCGATGACGCTGACCGACAAGCTGCACGACCTGCACGACCAGTACGCGTGGGAGGTCAATGCCGCTCTCGAGCGCGGAGAGTCCAGACTTGCTGAGCGCCTGTCCGACCGCTACGAGGACGAGGCGCTCGAGCTGATCACGGCCGAGATGCAGTCCGCCTAGGCTCGCGGCTCGCGGCCCGGCCCGGCCGACCAGGCTCCACCGGCGCGAAACGGCGGCTCGCCGAGCTCCACTGGCGCGAAACGGCTGGTTCGGGCCGAGAAGGTCAGCCATCTTGCGCCAGTCGAGCGCCGGTCAGGGCTTCGTTGCGCTGCCGTGGACGGTTGTGTCCTCCGAGCGCCGGCGCCATCCACGCCCGACGGTTCAGCGTCGGGTGCCTGTCGCTCCGGCGGCTGTTTGGGGGAGGGCCGCCGGCGCGAAGGCTAGTAGGGCAGCCGGCGCCCAGAGGGTGTCCGTAGGTCCAGTGGGGCGCTGTGCAACGGCTGCGGGGACCGGACGAGCCGGACCTGCTGGCTGATGATGGTCACGGCGCTCTCCCTGGAGGCTCGGCCGCTCGCTGCGACCTGATGTTTGTGTCGGGGCTCGGCCTCGACCTTGCACAGATGCGCGGGCGCGATCCTCGGCCGGTGCGTCGGCCGATCGAGCTGGTCCCTCCGCACCGTGGCAGTCGTCCGGCGCGACGACCGGCGCAGCTGGCGCCGTCCGGCCGCACGGAGGGAGGCTGCGCCGCTGGTGGTCAGCCGCCCCGGATGACGTCGACGTGGACGTGGTCCCGGTGCATCAGCACCGCGTTGTCCCGCTCGTCCGGCGGCAGCACGTAGGGCCGCCAGCCTTCGGCCGAGCGCTGCGCGCTCCAGATCCGGGCGTTGAAGATGACGGTGGCGACGTGCAGGTCCGCGGCGTGCGCGACGAGGAACTGCGCGGTCACCCATCCCGCCGCGCGGTGCTTCGTGTCGATCGGCCGGAAGAACACGTCGATCGCCCGGCCCTCGTAGTGCGCGGAACCCGGCATGTGACCGCTCCGGACGCCGCCGGGTGCGTAGCCGCCGATGGGCTGGGAGCCGAACACCGCGAGCATCGCTGAGCGCACCGACTCGGCTCGCGGGGTGAGCCCGATCGGGCCCATCTGCTCGCGACCCAGGTGACCCTGGCGCCACGGCACGACGCACGCGAGCGCTCGTCCGTCCAGGCCCATCAGGGCACGCGCCAGCGCGACCTGGTCGGCGCTCGGGTGGGCGCGGTCCGGCAGCCGGTGGTAGATCTCCCGGGCTGCAGCCGGTGTGATGCCCGCGTCGCCGGTGCCGCTCCCGGCGCGGGCCACGGCGGCAGCGACACCGTTGACGGTCGCACCGATCCGCACGCCGACACCGGCCACGGTCGTCGCGGTCATCGCCTGCTGGCGGCTCCATGACTTCGAGTGACCCGACACCGTGACGTGGCACGGCCGGCTACCGGGGATCCCGAGCAGGGCGCCTACCGGGGTGAAGCGCACGACGTACCCCACGAGCAGCAGCGCGACCACGCCCGCGGAGAGGGTGGCGATCAGACGCCCGCGCCGGGTGAACTGCAACGTCAGTCGTTCGCGTGCAGCGCGGCGTTGAGGCTTCCCCAGCTGCCTTCCCGCTGGCGGACCTCGATGGAGCCGCTGAGGCTGTTGCGCCAGAACAGCAGGCCCGGCTGGCCCGAGAGCTCGCGGGCCTTGACCACGGAGTCGTCGGGCAGCCGCACCTTGGTGCCGGCGGTGACGTAGCACCCGGCTTCGACGACGCACCCGTCGCCGAGCGAGATGCCGACGCCGGAGTTCGCGCCCAGCAGGCAGCCGGCCCCGATCGTGATGACGTCGGCGCCACCGCCGGACAGCGTGCCCATGATCGATGCCCCGCCGCCGATGTCCGAGCCGTCGCCGACGACCACCCCCGCGCTGATCCGGCCCTCGACCATCGAGACGCCGAGCGTCCCCGCGTTGTAGTTGACGAAGCCTTCGTGCATCACGGTCGTGCCGACCGCGAGATGGGCACCGAGGCGCACCCGGTCCGCATCGGCGATGCGCACCCCGCTGGGCAGCACGTAGTCGACCATCCGCGGGAACTTGTCGACGCCCAGCACCTGCACCGGGCCCCGCCGCAGCAGCCGCATCCGCGTCTGCTCGAAGGCGTCCACCGCGCACGGGCCGTGGTTGGTCCAGACGACGTTGGTGAGCCTGTCGAAGATTCCTGTCAGGTCGACCTCGTGCGGACGGACGAGCCGGTGCGAGAGCAGGTGCAGCCGCAGCCAGACGTCGGAGGTGTCCTTCGGCTCGGCGTCGAGGTCGACGACGACCTGCACCAGCTCACGTGTGGTCTCGCGGTCCGGGTCGTCCGCGCAGAGGTCGTCGAGGCCGGTCTGGCCGCCTTCATCCGCAGGGGACCCGAGCCGCGGTTCGGGGAACCACACGTCGAGCACGACGTCGCTGGGCCGGTGTCTGGTGACGAGCCCGGTGCCGTGGGCCATCCGCCGGTCGGTCATCGGGCCAGCCTGCCAGAGCGACTGCGGTGAACCGGTCACGGGTAACGTCGCGGCCATGGTGCTCGCCCGGTGGAAGGACCTCTGTGTCGACGCGACCGAACCGCTGCCCGTCGCGCGCTTCTGGGCGGAGGTTCTGGACCTGACCCTGCAGGAGCGACCCGACGGGGTGACCTGTCTGCGCGGTGACCCGGTGGAGCGGACCACCTGGGTCAACCTGGTGCCCGAGCCCAAGACGGTCAAGAACCGGGTGCACCCCGACCTGCGGATCGACCTGGGCCGGGTCCTCGGCCTTGGCGCGACTGTCCTCCGCGAACCGGACGACGACATCGTCTGGCACATCTGTGCCGACCCTGGCGGCAACGAGTTCTGCGTATTCGCCCCGAACCCCGGCCGGCCGGCTGGGTTCTTCGAGCTCGTCGTGGACGCCGCCGACCCGGTGGCGCAGGCGGCCTGGTGGGCCGACGTCCTCGGCGGTACGCCGGGTGCGGACCCCGAGCATCCCTGGCGGTGGGTCGAGGCGGTGCCCGGTGCACCGTTCGACTACCTCGTGTTCCCTCCGGTGCCTGAGACCAAGACGGTGAAGAACCGGATGCACTGGGACGTCGTCTGCGACGACGTGCCCGGGCTCGTCGAGCACGGCGCGACCGTGCTCCGCACCCCCGACGACGACATCGAGTGGCACGTGATGGCCGACCCGGAGGGCAACGGGTTCTGCGCCTTCGCGTCGACCTCGTAGGGTCTGACGACGTGCCCTTCCTCGACCTCTCGCTCGACGCGCCGGCTCTCACCGTGGCCCTGTGCGACATCGAGTCGGTCAGCGGCAACGAGAAGGCTCTCGCCGACGCGATCGAGTCGGTGCTGCGCGACCTGCCGCAGCTGCAGGTCGACCGTGACGGCGACACGGTCGTTGCGCGGACCGAGCTCGGCCGCGGGGAGCGCGTCGTCATCGCCGGGCACATCGACACGGTGCCGCTCGGTGGCAACCTGCCGTGCCGCGTCGACGGCGGTCGGATCCACGGCTGCGGCACCACCGACATGAAGAGCGGTGTCGCCGTCGCGTTGCGGTTGGCCGCCGGTCTTCCGGACCCCAATCGCGATGTCACCTACGTGTTCTACGACAACGAGGAGGTCGAGGCCGACAAGAACGGCCTAGGCCGGGTCGCGCGCAACAGCCCCGACTGGCTGACCGGTGACTTCGCGATCCTCATGGAGCCGTCGAACGCGACCGTCGAGGGCGGCTGCCAGGGGACACTGCGCGCCGACGTGGTGCTGCGTGGTCACCGCGCGCACTCGGCCCGGTCCTGGATGGGCACCAACGCCGTACACGCGGCTGGGGAGGTGCTCACACGGCTCGCGGCGTACGACGCAGCAGAGGTCGTGATCGACGGACTGCGCTACCGCGAGGGGCTCAACGCGGTCGGCATCTCGGGGGGAGTGGCGGGCAACGTGATCCCGGACGAGTGCCGGGTCGCGGTCAACTACAGATTCGCACCGGACAAGAGCGAGCAGCAGGCCGCCGACGTCGTCCGTGAGGTGCTGACCGGCTTCGACGTCGAGGTGACCGACGGCGCCCCGGGAGCGCTGCCCGGTCTGTCCCACCCGGCAGCTGCGGCGTTCGTGGCGATGGTCGGCCGGGAGCCGGCACCGAAGTACGGCTGGACCGACGTGTCGCGCTTCTCCGCGCTCGGCGTGCCGGCGGTCAACTACGGGCCCGGTGACCCCAACGTTGCGCACCAGCGCGAGGAGTACGTCGACATCCCGCTGATCCTCGAGTGCGAGGACCGGCTGCGCGCCTGGCTCACTGCGTGAGCGACTTGTTGCCGGTTCAGCGGCGCAGGTAGTCGCCGGGCCTGCTGGGCTGGGTCTCGGTGTAGATCCCTGGTCCACACCTCTATGACGCGCTGCGGCGGCAAAGGTTGGGTGCCCTCGGGATAGCCTCGGCGCCATGGCAGCAGACCTCAGTGGTCCCGACGCCGAAGCGGGCGGCGAGCACGACCACACGCCCGAGAAGCACAAGGGTCCGGTCACCCTGCGCCGGCGCCAGATCGAGACGAGCACCACCGACCAGCGGCTGCTGGACAGCAGAGGGCCGTCGGACTGGGTCCACACGGACCCCTGGCGGGTGCTGCGCATCCAGTCGGAGTTCGTCGAGGGCTTCGGCGCGTTGGCCGAGCTGGGGCGGGCGGTCAGCGTGTTCGGTTCTGCGCGCGTCCACCGCGACGCCCCGGAGTACGCGCTGGGGATCGAGGTCGGCCGCCTGCTCGCCCGGGCAGGCTATGCGGTGATCACCGGGGGCGGGCCCGGCACGATGGAGGCCGCGAACCGCGGCGCCTGCGAGGCCGGAGGGGTGTCGGTCGGCCTGGGCATCGAGCTGCCCTTCGAGCAGGGCATGAACGACTGGGTCGACATCGGCGTCGACTTCCGGTACTTCTTCGCGCGCAAGACGATGTTCGTCAAGTACGCCCAAGGCTTTATCGTGCTGCCCGGCGGCTTCGGGACGCTCGACGAGCTCTTCGAGGCGCTCTGCCTGGTCCAGACGCGCAAGGTGACGTCGTTCCCGGTCGTGCTGATGGGGGCGGCCTACTGGCGGGGCCTGGTCGACTGGCTCCGCGAGCGGGTGCTCACGGAGGGCATGATCGCGGAGCGGGACCTCCTGCTCTTCACGGTGACCGACGACCCGGTCGAGGCCGTCCACATCGTCACCGAGGCGGACAGCGGGACGCGCGCGGAGGTCGAGCGGGCCGCGGCCAGGCGCGCGGCCGAGGACCGGCTACGCGCGGCCGCGTCCGGCAGCGAGGGCGACCGTCGCGCCAACCCGTAGCCCGGCTCATGCGGCTTGGCGTCCGTCTGCGTCTACTGCTCGTCGAGCGAGGCGATCGACCCGTCGTACGTCGAGCTGGCCGCGGACGTCGGGACCGAGCTCGCGCGCCGCGGCCATCATCTGGTCAGCGGTGGCGGCAGCGTCTCGTGCATGGGCGCGGTGGCGCGGGCGACCCGGGCCGCCGGCGGGCGGACCATCGGGGTGATCCCCCGGGTGCTGGTCGACCTCGAGGTGGCCGACCACGACGCGGACGAGCTGGTCGTGGTCGCCGACATGCGCAGCCGCAAGGACCAGATGGACCGGCGCAGCGACGCCTTCCTGGCGCTGCCCGGAGGGCTCGGCACCCTCGAGGAGCTGCTCGAGATCTGGGTGGCCCGGATCCTCGCGATTCACGCGAAGCCGGTCGTGGTGCTCGACCCGGACGGCGTCTACGACCCGTTGCGGGCCCAGGTCGACCTGCTCGTGGAGCGGGGCTTCGTCCGTCCGCAGGGGCGCGACGCGCTCACCTGGTGCTCGACGGTGGCCGACGCCCTGGACCAGATCGACGCGGACCTGGCGGCGCCGCAGGACGCGCTGCTCTCGGCCCCGGTGGCCGGCGAGGTCCTCGAGGCCGACCCCTGACCCCATTTCCCGTGATCGTGAAGGTTTCGTCGAATAGGGCAGGGTGGATCCTTCACGATCACGGGAATCGAGGGCGATCGGTCAGGCGAGGGCGCGGCGGGCGACGGCAGGGGGCCGTGTCCCGCGGACCGCGCCAACCGTGTCGAGGACGTCCCGGGTCGCGCGGACCTGGTGCGCACGGAAGACCCGGGCGCCGTGCCAGGCACAGATGGCGGTCGCGGCCAGGGTCGCCGCCAACCTGCCGTCCTTGTCGACGTCGAGCACCTCGCCGAGGAACTTCTTGTTCGACACGGCGGCGAGGACCGGCCAACCCGTGGCGACCAGCTCGTCGAGGCGCCGGGTCAGCTCGAGCGAGTGGTAGGTGTTCTTCCCGAAGTCGTGCGCCGCGTCGACCAGGACCGCGTCACGGCGTACGCCGAGGGCTACCGCTCGCTCGGCCAGCCCGGTGACCGTCTCGACCACGTCCGCGACCACGTCGGGATAGCTCACGCGGTGCGGGTCGGTCCGCGGCGGCAGCCCACCAGTGTGGCTGCAGACCAGTCCGACCCCGAACTCGGCCGCGACCTCCGCGAGCGCCGGGTCGGCGCCCTGCCACGCGTCGTTGAGCAGGTCGGCTCCGGCTTCGCAGACGGCGCGCCCGACCTCCGCCCGCCAGGTGTCGACGCTGATCACCAGCTCGGGATGGCGGCTGCGCACCGCCGCAACGAACGGGACCGTCCGGCGGATCTCCTCCGCCGCGTCCACCTCGGGGCCGGGCCCTGCCTTGACGCCGCCGATGTCGACGATCGCGGCACCGTCGACGACGGCGCGCTCCACGGCCGCGAGCGCGGCCGTGTCCTCGACGTACGCGCCGCTGTCGAAGAACGAGTCGGGGGTGCGGTTGACGATCGCCATCACCACCGTCTCGCCGTCCCCGAACGCTCGCGTCCCGAGCCGCAGACTCATCGTGCACCGCCTTTCGCAGTTCAGCGTGGCACGATCCTCCCGTGCCTCTTCTCCTGCTCTTCGTCCTGCTGGTCGTGATCGCCGTGGTCGCCGTGGTCTCCACCGGTCGCGGCGATCCGTTGCCGGACGCGCCCCCGGACCGATCGCCCTGGGGTCGGCTGCCGACCGGCGCGGTGGCGCGCGACGACATCGACGAGCTGCACTTCTCGCTCGCGTTCCGCGGCTACCGGATGGACGAGGTTGACGACGTGCTCGACCGCCTCTCCGCTGAGCTGAGCGACCGCGACGAGCAGCTGGCGTGGTACCAGCAACGCTACGGCCCGGCGCGCCCGGACCGGGCCGAGCGCCCCTCCGGGCACAGCCACGGATCCGAGCACGAGCGCCCCTCCGGGCACAGCCCCGGACCCCAGCACGAGGGCTGAGACCGTGTCGGAGCTGGTCGTCCGGGCGGACGTCGCTGCGCCCGCGAGCGCGGTGTGGGCTGCCCTGACCGACTGGGCGGGGCACGACCGCTGGATGCTGTTCACCAGAGCCGAGGGGGACAACCAGGCCGGCGGCTCGATCCGTGCGTTCACCGGCCTGGGCCCGGTCGGCTTCACCGACACGATGACGATCGTGGTGTGGGAGCCGCCCCGGCGAGCGGTGGTCCGCCACACCGGGAGGGTCGTGCGCGGCTCGGGTGCCTTCGAGGTGGAGCCGCTCGGCCCGCACCGCTGCCGGATCGTGTGGTCCGAGTGGCTCGACCTGCCGCTGGGCGCGGCCGGCCGTGCCGGCTGGGCGTTCGCCCGGCCCGTGGCCCGTTGGGGAGTCTCCTACTCGTTGCGTCGGCTGGCTCGGGCCGTCGAGGCGGGCTGGTGACCGGGCCGTGAGCGACGACCGATGAGCAGAGTCGTCAGATGAGCGGAGTCGTCAAGGGTGCCGACGGCCTGGCCCGCTGCCCGTGGGGGCTCAGCGCGCCGGACTACGTCGCCTACCACGACGAGGAGTGGGGCCGCCCCATGCACGGGGACCCCGCGCTGTTCGAGCGGCTCAGCCTGGAGGCCTTCCAGTCGGGGCTGTCCTGGCTGACGATCCTGCGCAAGCGGCCGGCGTTCCGGCGGGCCTTCGACGGTTTCGCCATCGACCGGGTGGCCCGGTTCGCCGACGCCGACGTCGAGCGGCTGCTCGGTGACCCGGGCATCGTACGCAACCGGATGAAGATCGACGCGGCGCTGCACAACGCCCGGGTCGCGGCGCAGCT
>JAVEDG010000351.1 GCA_030841245.1 Actinomycetota bacterium | reverse complement strand
GGATCGCGTCGACCAGGTCTGCGAGGGGGGAGCCCTTGACGACGTACGCGCCCGCGCCGGCAGCGGTCATCCGCTCCCGCACCGCGGGGTCGTCGTGACCGGAGAGCGCGACTATCCAGGCGGTCGGCAAGACCTCGCGGATGCCGGCCGCGGCCTGCTCGCCGCCCCCTGGCATCCGCACATCGAGCAGGACGATGTCCGGGCGCGTCGCCCGGGACTGCTCGATCGCCTCCATAGCGGAACGCGCCTCCCCGACGGGGAGCACGTCGGGCATGCTCGCGAGCACGTCGAGCAGGCTCTCGCGCACGTCGCGGTCGTCGTCGGCGACCAGGACACGCAGCTTGCGGGTCACACCCCGGCTCCGCGTCCGGACTCGGTGGTCCCGGCGAGCGGCAACCAGACGGTTACCGCGGTCCCGGTCCCGGCGGGCTCGGCGCTCATGCTCACCTCACCACCGACGAGCTCCACCACCGGCTGGAGCGCCTCCAGCCCGGGCGCGGCCACCCGGCGTTCGCCCGCACGTACCGGGGCGACCGGTGCGGCCGTCCCGTCGTCGGTGACCGTGAGCCGGACACCGGCCGTGTCGCCGTGCACGCTGATCGACACGTTCTTGGTCCGGTCCCGGGCTCCAGCGGCGGTGACCGTCGCCTGGGCGACCAGGGTGAGCAGGCTGACCAGCCGCGGATCCAGCTCGGCCCGGTAGGCGTAGTCGACGTGCGTGACCACCCCGGAGGACTCGGCCAGCTCGCTGGCGACGTCGTGCAGGGCGATGGACAGGCCCCGCGTCGGGTCGGCCGGCCCGGTACGTCCGATCAGCCGGCGCAGGCGGTCGATCCCGTCGCGCACGTTGCTGGTGAGCCGGAGCAGCGCCTCCTGGTCGACGGGGTCGGTAAGCCGGCGGCTGAACAGCTCCAGGCGCATCGTGGTGGCGACCAGGACCTGCACGGCGTCGTCGTGCAGCGCCTCGGCCATCGCCCGGCGCTCGGCCAGGTGGACGTCCAGCAGGACTGCCAGCACGTCCGTCGGGCGCGTGACGTGACGCGACCCATCATCCAATCCGAGACCCCCGTCTCAGTAGTGAGCAGCGCGCTGCGGACGCCTCGGTCCGTCGCCTCAGGATCAGCCAACGACACCATGTCACGTCTGCCGTTTGATCGGGTCTTTACCGGGGAAGCCCGAACCCGCCACCGACAGGTTCGACCAGACCATCAGTGATCAGGGCATTCAGGGCCCTGGCCCGTTGGACCGGGTCGGGCCAGAGAGGCGTCAGGGCCGCCGCGGGCACCGGGACCGCGGACTCGCGGATCCGGGCCAGCAGGCGGCCCCGGGCCTCGCGGTCGGTGCCGGCGAACCGCTGGGGCGATCGCCGTGGTCCGGCGTAGGCCGGCCGGCCGGCCAGGAACCAGGCGCAACCGGCCTGTATCGGGCACCGGGTGCAGGCCGGTGCCTGCGCCCGGCAGACGAGTGCGCCCAGCTCCATCACGGCTACCGCCCACGCGGCCGCATCGGCCGGATCGTCGGGGACCAGGTCCGCGGCGCGGTGCTGCTCGGTCCGGGTCAAAGCAGGCCCAGGCAGCGCCTGCCCTCCGACAGCACGCGCGAGGACTCGGCGCACGTTGGTGTCCAGCACGGCGTGGCGGGCTCCGAAGCCGAACGTCACGACCGCCGCCGCCGTGTAGGCGCCGACTCCGGGCAGGGCGAGCAGCTCGACGTACGACCTCGGTACGTCGCCCGCGTGCCTGTCCCGGATGGTGACCGCGGCCTGGTGCAGGCGCAGCGCCCGGCGGGGGTAGCCGAGGCGTCCCCAGGCTCGGATCGCCTCGTCGGGGCCCACCTCCGCGAGGTCCACGGGCCGCGGCCAGCGCGCCAGCCAGTCCCCGTACACCGGCGCGACCCGGGCCGCCGGGGTCTGCTGGAGCATCACCTCACTGACGAGCACGCCCCACGTCGTGGTGCCAGGGCGGCGCCACGGCAGGTCGCGCGCATTCGCGGCGTACCACCGCAGCACCGGAACGTGCAGCGGCGAGCCGGGCATGAGCCGATCCTGGCACCACGGCCACAGCCACGGCGTCGCGGACTCAAGTGGCTCCCCTTTCGTGACGATTCGTCGTGCAGGGACGGCCTCGTGCTGGCCGCCGACCGTGCCCGTCCAGTCCGGCAGCCCACGATTGCTCGTCCAGCCGATGAGAGGTGACGTGTCCACGCCGAGTCCGCAGGCAGCTGGACGAGTCGGTTCTCCGGCACTCGTCGTCGTGGTCGTCGCGGACAGCCAGGCCCGGGCGCGTCAGCTGCGGAGGCTCCTGTCCGGCCCCGGGTTCGTGGTCGCGGCCGAGGTTTGTACGGCTGAGGCGGCCGAGGCCGCGGTCGTGGCCCACAACCCCGGTGTCATCCTCGCTGACCTCGAGCCGGACGCCGGTGGCATCGAGGCGATCGAGCGCATCATGGGCACCCAACCGACGCCCATCGTGATCTGTGGCGCGATGTCCGAGCACTCGAGAGCGGCGCTGGCCGCGGGCGCGGTGGACGTGGTCGGGGCGCTCGACGCGCTGCCCAGCTCGCCGCAGTACGTGACTGCCCTGCGCCGGCACCTGCGGGTCGCCAGCCGGGTCCGGGTCATCACGCACCCGCGCAACCGACTCCGGGCGCACGGGCT
>JAVEDG010000324.1 GCA_030841245.1 Actinomycetota bacterium | reverse complement strand
GGCTCTAACAGGTGCGGGTCCGCGTCCGGGCTGGACAACACCGACGTCACCTGCACGTGCTGGCCGCCGAGTTGAGCCGCCAGATCGCCGTAGAAGTTCTCGGCCGCCACAACTCGAAGCTGCCCGGCCGCCCCGATGGACGGGCTGGCGCACGCGGCAGAGGTCAGGGCCGCGGTGGCGATCAACGCGGTGACCGTGACTCTGCGCACCGCTGTCATCGCTCTGCCTCCCGACACCGTCCGAGCGGACGCTCAGTCGCGACCACGACAGCAGAGCAACGTCATACTGACTAATGCGCATACGTTCATGCGTGAGCCGGGAGCAGCATGCCAAACCACGATCCGCCGTTAGCCGACGCCACCCACGTCGAGCCGGCGCTGGCGCCGCTGCCGAGAGTGCGCCTTGCCGACTACGAACCGGCCAGCGACTTGTTGCGGGCCCTGTCCGCGCCGCTGAGGCTGGCGATCATCGACCTGCTCAGCGACGCCCCGCGATGCGTCCACGAGCTGGTCGACGCGCTGGGCAGCTCTCAGACCCTTGTCTCTCAGCACCTCAAGACCTTGCGGGCGGCTCGCCTGGTGACTACGCATCGCCGCGGCCGGGAAGTTGTGTACGAACTGGTTGATGACCACGTCGCCCACGTCGCAAGGGACACGCTGCGGCACTCCCGGGAGGAGCGCGACGGGAGCGATCCAGAGCGCCGTTAGTCAGGCCGTGTCCTGTCCCGGCTCCGACCATGCGGACGCGGCCCATGGCCGGTCTCGGACCGGTCGCGGTGGCGGCCCGTGGCCGCGGGCGAAGCGCACGAGAGCAACGCCCACCGCGGTGGTCAGTGGCACCGACAGGACCAGCCCGATCGAGCCGACGAGGGTGCGGATGATCTCTTCGGCCAACGCCTCCCCGGTCAGCACCACACCCAGGGGGCTCTGCGAAATATTGATCAGAAGCAGGATGGGCAACGCCGCACCGGCATAGGCGAACACGATCGTGTACACGGTCGACGCGATGTGATCACGCCCGATCCGCATGGCCCCGGAGAACAGTTGCCGCGGCGGCGCAGCTGGGTTGGCGGCACGAAGCTCCCACACCGCCGACGCCTGGGTGACTGTGACGTCGTTGAGGATGCCCAGGCTGGCCACGATGATCCCGCACAGCAGCAGACCAGACAGTTTCACTTGTCCGGCGATTGCGGTCAGGGTGAAGTCGTCCTCGCTCGCCACCCCGGTCAAATGCGTCGCCCCCACGGCCCAGGTGCCCAGGATCGCGGAGGTGACGAGCCCGAACAGGGTCCCGACGAGCGCTGTGGTGGTGCGGATACTGACCCCGTGGGCCAGGTAGAGCAACACCACCATGATGGTCGCGCAACCCACCAGACCGACGGCCAGCGGATCCTCACCGGCCAGCAGCGCCGGGATGATGAACTTGATCAGCACGCCGAAACTGAGCAACAGGCCGACCAGCGCGGCGAGTCCTTTCAACCTCGCGACCAGAGCAACCAGCAGAGCGAACGTCACCGCCAGCCACCACATCGGCGTCGACCTGCTGAAGTCCGCGAACGCGTAGGACGCTGGTTGCCCGGCGACGGGCCGGAACCGGGCCAACTCCAGCCCACGCCCAACGGGGACGCCGATCTTGAGATGCGTCGGGTCGAGGTCGACCTTCACCGTTGTGCCGGCGTCCGGGCCGGAGGTCAGCCGGGCGGTCACGTGCGCGCAGCGCACCCTCTCACCCGGGGCGGCCCCCACCCCCTGACAGTCGAACTGCCGCACCGTCACCGCGCGAGCCGTGACGAAGCTGGTGCCCGGCGCGTTGCCGGCGATCCCCTTCGTGCTCAGGCCGCCGGTATCACTCGACGGCCACAACAGGACCGCCGCAACCGCCAAGACAACGAGCACCGGGGCCAGTCCAGCCGCCAAAAGAATGATCACTCGCCGCCGCTGTCTCGAATCCGTCAACGCGTCACTTGAGCCGCCATGCACGTGATTGGCCACGCGCCCATCTTGGTACCCAAGACTGGCGTCCCGCCGCGAGGCACGCGGTAATCCATATGAACGCCCGGCATTGCCAGTTCGGAACTGCCTCGTTTCGGCGGGGGGTCATGCAGCGTGAGCGGCTTGTAGGACGACTTCGATCTCGACCGGGGTGAGCCGGCTGAGGCCATCGTGGCGTCTTCGGCGGTGGCAGGTCGACTCGATCCAGAACACGATGCGGCGCGCAGGTCCTCGTGGGTGTCCCACCTCCGGGGCTAGTCGACGGCGGCGACGGCAGCGAGGTCGTCTCTTGCGTGGCCGGCGTCGACGGCGCGCATGAGTCGTTCCTCGACGACTCGGACGAGCGGCGGCTGCAAGCCTTACGCCTCTTCGGCGAGGCGGAGGTCTTTGAGCGCGAGCTCCACCGGGAAGCCTGGGGTGTAGTCTTGGTCCGTCATCAGCTGCGCCTTCTGCAGCGCGTAGGGCATCGCTAGGGGACCGCCGGCCACTACCTCGAGCAGCATCGACCGCGGGACGCCGAGCCGATCGCACGCAGCAAGGGCGTCGGCCATCGCAACGGTCGCTGCGGTCATCCAGCTGTTGACCACGAGCTTGAGCCGGCTTGCCTCCTGCCCGTCTCCGACATGAAGGACACGCTCCCCGAGAGCGTCCAGGATGGGACGGGCGGCATCCACGGCGGGGGTCGGGCCGGCGACGAGCCAGGTCAGCTTGCCCTGCCGGGCAGGTTGCGTGCTGCCGGACACAGGGGCGTCCAGCATCCAACGGTGGTGTGCTTCGGCGAGCGCGCGCAGCCGGTCGGCCCACGCGGCACCGACGGTAGATGCCTGCACCCAGACCGCCCCTTCCGGAGTGGCGTCCATCATCTGCTCGGCGACCGCGTTGACGGCTTCCCCGTTCGTCACCATCGTGATGACCACTGAGGCGTCGGCGACGGCAGCTGCAGGGTCGGGGGACAGGCTGACCCCGGGTTGGGCGGCTTCGCTGCGCCGGTCGGGGTTGCGGTCCCAGATCGTCACATCGTGCCCAGCGTCGGCCAGACGGGCCGCCATGGCGGAACCCATTCGTCCGGCGCCGAGGATCGTGACCTTCATCGTGTTCCTCCTTGCTGACCGCATCCACGATTCCCGTCAGCACTGTGAGCCGACGGCCAGCGCAGGCAGCGGCCCGTGCTGCGGATCTCCCGTCAGCGCTCGCCGGACCGGCCGGCCGAGCCTTGCTGCTGTTGCGTCGGTGGCGGTCACCGTGGCTCCTCGTATGGACAGGGCCAGCGTCCGCCCAAACGATTCAGCTGTCCAACAGAAGAATTCGATCACAGTAAGCGCAAGCTCGCTGAATGGAGCTGCGGGCGCTGCAGTACTTCGTGGCCGTCGCCGAGGAGCGACACTTCACCCGCGCGGCCTCCCGCATGCAAGTCTCCCAGTCGGGACTGTCCGCCACGATCAAGTCGCTGGAGGCCGAGCTCCGTGCGGCCCTGTTCGAGCGGACGACCCGCCGGGTTCGGCTGACCGCCGCCGGCGCGGCGCTGCTTCCGGAGGCCCGCCGCGCGCTGGCCGCCGCGCGTGCGGGCGCGGACGCGGTCTCCGCGGTGCAGGGCCTGCAGCAGGGCACGTTGGCCGTCGGCGCGACCCGCGGCCAGCGCCACTGGGCTCACGAGCTCCGGCGCCCGCGCCTAGCTCGACGTGTGGAACCGTGCGCAAGCCCCCGTGGTCGCCGATGGTCCTCCTCGACGGTCACCGTTCGAGTCGCTTGCGGTCCCAGTTGGCCGTGGCGGCCGTGGCTTCGTAGGTGCTGTTCAAGAAGGTCATCAGCGTCTCGTCCGGATTCGGTGCAGTGCGCACTACCTCGTAGGGCAGCACGAACTCGCCGAGCCCGTCACTCCAGGAGGCCTCCGATGGCTGGACGGGACTGTCGGCGTACCCAGGCGGTGTCGGGTACGCGTAGCTGTAGAACAGGCCCTCGCCGCCGCCGCCCGGCCAGTAGCCGCAGCTGCTCACCTCGTGCGAGTACGCCTCGAGCATGACGTGAGGCCCGCAGTTCGGGGCGCCCCCAGGATGTGGTGGCGCTGACCGGCCGGAGAACCGCGTCGTCGCCAGATCAAGTCCGCCCCAAAACAGATGCACAGGGCTGGCCTTGCCGATGAAGCCGCTGCGGAACCGTTCGAACACCGGCACGATCCGGGTTAGCGCCAGCCAGAAGTGCTCCGCCTGCGCCGGCTCGTACGCCGTGTGCTGATCGTCGTCTGTGAAGGGGATCGCGTCCGGGATCTCGACCGGCATCGACCACACGGGCGTGTCCAAGCCCAGAGCGTGGAGCTGACTCATGAACTCGCTGAAGAACTCCGACACCGGCCCGGCCCGCAACGGCATCGACCTCCGCGGACCGGAGACCGTGGTGATGTCCAGCATCTGCTCGCGCAGGTCGAGATCGATCTCGAAGCCTTCACCGCCCTGATGCCGCATCAGCGATGTGGTGAGTCCGCGAGCGGTGACGTAGAGCGGGACGTTCCACCAGTGGTTGATCAGCGGCGTGCTGCTCATGCGGACCTTGCCGATGATCTGCAGCCACAACTGCAGGGTGTCGCGAGTGGCCCGCCATTCCGCAAGCGGAAGTGCGGGCCACACCTGCGTGGCGCTCACGTCACTTCGTCGAGCGCTTCGACCGACTGCACGTGCTCCTCCCGGACCCGCAGGATCGCGTCTTTGCCGCGGAAGATGACGAGCCAGCCGTCCTCGCGTTGCAGCTCGACGTCGTTGAACGTTTCGCGCACGACCTGTTCGTCGTCGCCGTACACGAGTCGGTAGTTGGCCATCGCCTTCTCTCCTTCGGGTTGTGCTACGCAGCCTGCCGCACAGCGCGGAGCGGGGCCAGTGCGGTGCTCCATTCGACGACCTGGTCCATCAGCGTCCCGAGTGCCTGTACCTGGTGTTCGCCGGGCTGCAGGTCGGTGAAGTTGACGAAGTCGGTGAACATCGACAGCGCGACGTTGGTCCGTACATCGGCCATCTGGAGCTCGCCGGCGACCAAGCGCAGGTGCTCCGCGGCGCGGGCGCCGCCGACCGCGCCGTAGGACACCACGCCCATTGCCTTGTTGTTCCATTCGGCGTACAGGTAGTCGATCGCGTTCTTGAGTACGCCGGACGTCGAGTGGTTGTACTCCGGCGTGATGAAGATGAAGCCGTCGTACTTGGCGATCGTCGCCGCCCACTGCTGGGTGTGCGGATTCTGGTACTGGCCCATCGATGGCGGCAGCGGCTCATCGAGGTGCGGCAGCGGGTAGTCGGCGAGGTCGATCAACTCGAACTCAGCGTCAGCCCGGTTCTTGGCGTGCTCCATCACCCAGTCGGCGACCTGCGCGCCTCTGCGGCCGGGGCGGGTGCTGCCGAGGATGATCCCTATGCGTGTCATGACCGTGCTCCTTAGGAGTAGTTGCGGGGGGTGAGCTGG
>JAVEDG010000314.1 GCA_030841245.1 Actinomycetota bacterium | reverse complement strand
CCAGCTCGCCCGCTTCGCGCAGGCGCAGCAGCTCGGCGTACCAGGCGCGTGTCTCGTCGAGGTCGGCTAGCTCGAGCAGCACGGCAGCCGACCCGACCTGCAAGACCCGCACGCCGCCGCCTCCCGTCCCGCTGCCTCCGGGTCAGGTTAGGCGGGACGGGTGCAAGGATGGAGCGCGTGCCCGAGCCCCATCGCCCCCGCCGGCCCGCACTGCTGGGCAAGGCCGCGCTCGAGACCTTCGGCGACGCCGCCGACCCGGCCACTCTCGCGGAGGCGGCACACGCCAGCGCGAACCTGCTCGTCGAGTCCGGTCGGTCTCGCGCCGAGACCGATCCGGGGTTGGTCGACCGGCTGGTCAGGCTGGCGGACGAGCAGGGGATCGACCTCGTCGCGGAGCTCTGGTCGGACCGACCGGCCCGCACCCTTCCCGGTGCCCTCTGGCGGATCTACGCACTGCGCGAGTGGGTGCGACGGGCACCGTTGCAGGTCGGGCTGGACTTCGGCACCGGGTCCGCGGTCGCTCACGTTCCCCGGGTCGTGGCGGGTGCGGCCGAGCCGCCGACACCGGAGGCCATGCGCCAGCTCGCGGACGAGATCCTCACCGGGGTCTTCCGCGGTGACCTGGCGGTGGCGCTGGAACGCGCGGGTGCCTTCGCCCGCGTCGTCGCTGCCGGCCGGGCCCACCGGGCCGACGACGTCGAGCCGATGGACCCGCAGGAGGCCAGCTCGCTCACTCACTCGTCGGCCGGCCTGACCCGCACCGCGGAGGACCTCGAGGCGGCCGGCCGGCTCTGGCGCGGCGGCGAGCTGGTCTAGCCGACGCGGTTCGGCCGATCTGGTCTAGCCGACGTGGTTCGGCCGAGCTGGTCCAGAAGCTGTGCGTACACTGATGCGGCCCCCTCGGGGGTCGAGGCGCCGGGCCGCGGTAGCCCCGGGTCCCATTTGAAGCCGCTTCGAGCGGCCCCGCGCCGTGAGGCGCTCCCGGCCCGGCGCCCCTCGACCACTTCACGTGGTCGGCGGTTCCGTGTCCTCGTTCGTGGTCTGGGGACCGTCGGGGTCACGCAGTGCGTCCTCCCGCCGGCGCAGGTCCTCCTCCCAGCGGCGCAGCAGGTCCTCCTGCTCTCGGTTGCTGGCGGCCATCTGGCGCAGGAAGTCCGGGTCGTCCTCCGGGCCGAGCGCGCGCTTCTGCGGGCGCTCGTGCTCCGGGTAGCCGGCGGTCGCGGTCGACGGCCAGGGCACCCGGCTGCCGCTGGACCGCTGCGGCCGGCCGGCGACCAGCCAGGCGGCGCCGCCCACCAGCGGGATGATGATGATCAGGATGATCCAGCCGACCTTCGGCAGGTTGCGGACCTCGTGGTCGGGCGTCTGGATGCAGTCGATCAGGCAGAAGACGAGCAGGAACAGCTCCACGACGACCGGCAGGACCCGGATCATTCATCCCCCAACCTCGAGCACGATGGGCGCCTCGATCGTATCCGTCCGCAGCCTGCGGTGCGGGCCACGCCGCCCGGGCCGTGCGGCGTCGGTCTCACCGGGAGGCGTTCCCGGACGAGCCGTCGGGACCGTCGTGCCGCGGCTGGTCGGCCAGGAAGCGCTCCAGCTCGGCACCGAGCTCGTCGGCCGTCGGGAAGCCCCCGCGTCCGGCCAGCAGGTCGGGACGGTCCTGGGCGGCGACGTACGCGTCGTACTGCTGCTCGAGCGCGCGCACCACGGCTGCCACCTCGCTCGACTCGTCGACCTGCTCGTCGATCTGGGCCCGAGTCGACTGCGCCGCTTTTCGCAGGGGGTCCGTCGGCAGCACGAGACCGGTCGCCTCGGCCACGTTCTCGAGCAGGGCCGCCGCGGCCTCCGGGTAGTCGGCCTGTGCGAGGTAGTGGGGGACGTGGACCGCGAAGCCCATCGCGTCGTGGCCGGCGCGACCCAGGCGGAACTCCAGCAGGTTTCCCACGCTCCCCGGCACCTGCACCGTGCCCACCCACGGGTCGCGGCCTGCGACCAGCTCCGGACGGGTCGCGTGGGCCGTGACCCCGCTGGGGCGGGTGTGCGGGACACCCATCGGGATGCCGTGTACGCCGACGCTCAGCCGGACGTCGAACCGCTCCACCAGACCCTGTACCGCCGCGATGAAGCGCTCCCATGCCACATCGGGCTCGGCCCCCTCCAGCAGCAGGAACGTCATTCCGGCGGCGTCGGTGACGCCGTGCAGCAGCAGGCTCGGCTCCTCGTAGGACTCCCAGTGGTCGGCCTCGAAGATCATGGGTGGCCGCCGCGACCGGTAGTCGAGCAGCCGGTCGACGTCGAAGGTCGCCAGCACACGGTGCTCGAACGTGGCGAGGAGGTGGTCGCGGACCAGCCGCCCGGCCGAGCCGGCGTCGATGAACCCCGTCAAGGCGTGCATCAGCACCGGCCGCTGCAGGTCGGGCAGCTCCGGGTCCAGCCGGTACAGCTCCTGGGGGTCGAGCACTGGTCGCTCCTCCTCCACCGCTCGGGTGCTCCTCCATCATGTCAACGCCGCCGAGCGGGGCACCCATACCGCCGCGCGTCGCGCGTGCTGAGGAGGGGGAACGACCATGCCCCAAGGAAAGGAATGGCAATGCCCCTCGAGCTCATACCTCGAGGGGCTGCTCCATTGTTAGCCGACACCGAGCGCAGATCGGCGGACCGACACGCGCTGCCCGGGCACGGCCGGTGACGAGTCAGCCGTCGCTGTGGAGCCGGACGGAGACGGTGTGGGCGGAGCCGCCACGGTGGTAGGTCAGGCGCACCGTGTCACCGGGCTGGTGCGATCGGACGGCCGCGATCAGGGCGTCACCGCCGTCGACGCTGCGGCTGTCGACCTTGGTGATCACGTCGCCGCGCTGCAGGCCGGCCTGGGCTGCCGCGGTGCCGGGGTTCACGGACGCGATGACCGCTCCGCCGGACGGCGCGTCCTGCACCGACACGCCCACTCCCAGCTGGGCGTGCACGGCCGAGCCGTTGTCGATCAGCTGCTTGGCGATGTAGCGGGCCTGGTCGATCGGGATCGAGAAGCCGAGGCCGATCGATCCCGACTGGCCGCCCGCCGAGCTGCCCAGGCTGGCGATGGCGCTGTTGATGCCGACCACCTGACCCTGCAGGTTCACCAGCGGCCCACCGGAGTTGCCGGGGTTGATCGCGGCGTCGGTCTGGATCGCGTCGATCACGGTGCTGGTGGCCGCCTGGCTCACGTCGGCGCTGCCGGTGCGCACGGGCCGGTTGAGGGCGCTGACTATGCCGCTGGTGACGGTGCCCTCGAGCCCGAGCGGCGACCCGATGGCGACCACCTGCTCACCTGGCTGCAGCTGCGAGGAGTCGCCCAGCGTGGCCTGCTTGAGCCCGCTCACGCCACGCGCTCGGACCACCGCGAGGTCCGTCACGGGGTCGGTGCCGACGACCTGCGCGCTGGTGCTGCGGCCGTTGTTGAACGTGACCCGGATCGCCTGCTCGCCCTCGACGACGTGGTTGTTCGTCAGGATGAGCCCGTCCGGGCTGATGACGACGCCGCTTCCCTCGCCGCCCCCGGACGGGGTCTGGACCTGGATCGACACGACACTGGGAAGGACGTCAGCCGCCACCCGCTCGACGGCCTGGCTCGCGGCGGACCCGGAGCCGGACCCGCCGGTGCCCTGCGGTGCGCCGGCAGCCAGCGATGTGGCCGCTGCCGGGTCGGAGCCGCTGCCGCCGTCGGTCGCCTCGACCAGCCCTGCTCCGGCGGCGCCGCCGAGCAGCCCGGCCAGCGCGGCGACCGCCACGTAGGTCCGGACTCCACGACGCGGTCCGCGCCCGGGCGAGGGCGACGGCTGAGACGGCGGGACCCAGGGGTCGCCGTGGCCGGGTGTCCCGGTCAACGGCTCGGGGTCCGTCGCGTACGGCGGGAAGGTCTGGGTCTGGGTCTGGCGCTCGTTCCACTCGGTCATGACCCTCACCTTCACCACGGTTTCTGAAAGCAACCTGTGAGTCGGCATAGAGCCCGCCGCGAACCTGAGCGGGGAGCCGCGCATAGAGTCCTGCGCCATGCGCGCGGTCGTGTACGACGAGTTCGGCGTCGTGCCCGAGGTGCGGGAGCTGCCGGATCCGGAACCCGCGCCGCACGGCGTCGTCGTACGGGTCGAGGCGACCGGGGTGTGCCGCAGCGACTGGCACGCCTGGACCGGCCACGACCCCGACATCCGGCTGCCGCACGTCCCCGGGCACGAGCTGGCCGGGTCGGTCAGCGTGGTGGGCTCCGATGTGACGCAGTGGCACGACGGCGACCGGGTGACCGTGCCGTTCGTCTGCGCGTGCGGCACGTGCGAGCAGTGCGTGAGCGGCAACCAGCAGGTGTGCGACCGCCAGACCCAGCCGGGGTTCAGCGGCTGGGGCTCCTTCGCCGAGCTGGTCGCGCTCGACCAGGCCGACGTCAACCTGGTCGGGATAGCCGACTCCCTCGACGCGGTCACGGCAGCGAGTCTCGGGTGCCGGTTCGCCACGGCGCACCGCGCTGTGCTCGGGCAGGGCCGGCTCCGCGCCGGTGAGTGGCTCGCGGTGCACGGCTGTGGCGGCGTCGGTCTCTCGGCGGTGATGGTCGCCGTCGCGTCCGGGGCCCGGGTCGCCGCCGTCGACGTCAGCGAGGCGGCGCTCGCGATGGCCGAGCAGCTCGGCGCCGAGGTGATGATCGCGGCGACCGGCAACGTGGGCTCGGCGGTCAGGCGGGCCACCGGCGGGGGAGCGCACGTGTCGGTGGACGCACTCGGCAGCCCGCAGACGATGGCCGCGTCGATCCGTAGCCTGCGCAAGCGCGGACGGCACGTCCAGGTCGGTCTGCTGCCGCCGGCGCTGGGCGAACCGCCGGTGCCGATGTCCCGGGTGATCTTCCACGAGCTCGAGATCCTGGGCAGCCACGGCATGGCGGCGCACGGGTACCCCGAGCTGCTCGCTCTGGTGGCGGCCGGGCGGCTGCGCCCGGACCTGCTCGTCACGCGTCGCATCGGTCTCGACGAGGCCGGTGCGGCGCTGGCTGCGATGGGGGAGCCGGGCGCCCCGGCCGGCGTGACGGTGGTCCTCCCGTGACCAGCCGACCGCCACGGGGATCGCGCCGCGGCGTCTGGGAGACTGTGCCGCACCGCGCGTGGCCCGCGCCCCCCGACGCGCCCCGAGCCCGAGCCCGGGTGTCGCCGCAGCGAGGGAAGGGAAAGCGTCCAGTCATGGCCGACTTCGAGCTCAAGCATCCGGGCGGGCAGCTCCCGCTCCCTGTCGTCGGGGCGACCGACGGTCCCTCCGGTGTCGACGTCAGCGGTCTGCTCAAGGAGACCGGCTACGTCACCCTCGACCCGGGCTTCGTCAACACCGGGGCGTGCTCGTCGAAGATCACGTTCATCGACGGTGACGAGGGGATCCTGCGCTACCGCGGCTACCCGATCGACCAGCTCGCGGGCAACGCCTCGTTCCTCGAGGTTTCGTACCTGCTCATCTACGGTGAGCTGCCGACCGCCGACCAGCTCGAGAGCTTCGCCGGCGACATCCGGAACCACACCCTGCTCCACGAGGACCTGCGCCGGTTCTTCGAGGGCTTCCCGAGAGACGCCCACCCGATGGCCGTGCTCTCCTCGGCGGTCAGCGCGCTGTCGACCTTCTACCAGGACAGCCTCGACCCGTTCGACCACGACCACGTCGAGATGTCGACGGTCCGGCTGATGGCCAAGGTCCCGACCATCGCCTCCTACGCCTACAAGAAGGCCGTCGGGCAGCCGTTGCTCTACCCCGACAACTCGCTCGGGTACGTCGACAACTTCCTGCGCATGACCTTCGGCGTGCCGGCCACGCCGTACGACGTGGACCCGACCGTCGCCCGGGTGCTCGACATGCTGTTCGTGCTGCACGCCGACCATGAGCAGAACTGCTCGACGTCCACGGTGCGGCTCGTCGGGTCGAGCAACGCCAACCTCTTCGCCTCGGTGTCCGCCGGCGTCAACGCGCTGTTCGGGCCGTTGCACGGTGGCGCCAACCAAGCGGTGCTCGAGATGCTGCAGGGCATCCAGGCCGACGACGGTGACGTGACCCGCTTCGTGCAGCGGGTCAAGGACAAGGAGCCCGGCGTCAAGCTGATGGGCTTCGGCCACCGGGTCTACAAGAACTACGACCCGCGCGCCGCCATCGTGAAGAACGCGACCCGCGAGGTGCTCGAGACGCTCGGCAAGCCCGACCCGCTGCTCGACATCGCGATGCAGCTCGAAGAGGCTGCGCTGGCCGACGACTACTTCGTCGAGCGCAAGCTCTACCCGAACGTCGACTTCTACACCGGTGTCATCTACAAGGCGATGGGCTTCCCCACCCGGATGTTCACCGTGCTGTTCGCACTCGGCCGGTTGCCCGGCTGGATCGCGCAGTGGCGCGAGATGATCGAGGACCCGGCCACGAAGATTGGCCGGCCGCGCCAGGTCTACACGGGCGCGCCGGAGCGGGCGTTCGTCGCGATCGGGGACCGCTGATCACTGGCGAGGACCGGGCCTGCGTCATCGGGGCGGGCTCGGCGGGGATCACGGCGGCCCAGGCGCTGCTTGCGGCGGGAGTGCCGTTCGACTGCTTCGAGAAGGGCTCGAAGGTCGGCGGCAACTGGTGCTTCCGCAACGACAACGGACTCTCCTCGGCGTACGACTCGCTGGAGCTCAACAGCTCGAAGACGGAGACGCAGTACGCCGCGTTCCCCATGCCGCGTGACTACCCGGACTACCCGGGGCACCGGCTGGTGCAGGCGTACTTCGAGGCGTTCGTCGACCACTTCGGACTTGAACGGCACATCACAGTCCGCACCGAGGTCACGCGGGTCGGGCGGCCCGACGGTGGCACGGACTTCGACGTCACGCTGGGTTCCGGTGAGGTCCGGCGCTACCAGTGGGTGCTCGTCGCCAACGGCCACCACTGGTCGCCGCGGTGGCCCGACCCGCCTTTCCCCGGTCACTTCGACGGTCGGTTGTTGCACAGCCACCACTACAAGGAGCCGGAGCAGCTGGCCGGTGCGAGGGTGGTCGTCGTAGGGCTGGGCAACTCGGCCTGCGACATCGCGGTCGACTCGGCCGCAGTCGCTGCGCGCACCGTGCTGTCGGTGCGGCGCGGAGCCCACGTGACGCCCAAGTACCTCTTCGGGCGGCCGATCGACGTCGCCAACCGACCCCTGTCCCGGCTCCCGCTGCGGGTACGCCGACTGGTGGGCGGCGCTGCCCTGCAGCTCGCCCGTGGGTCCATCACCAGCTACGGGCTGCCGCGGCCGGACCATCCGCTGTACGCCGCGCACCCGACGCTGTCGTCCCGCCTGCTCGCCGCGCTGCGGGCCGGGACGGTGACGGTTCGGCCGCAGATCGAGCGCCTCGACGGGTCGCGGGTCCACTTCGCCGACGGCAGGACGGAGGACGCCGACGTCATCGTGTCCTGCACCGGCTACCGCGTGGAGCTGCCCTTCCTCGGTCCCGAGCTGGCGGTCGCGGAGGACCTGCCGCTCTACCGGCGCGTCGTCGACCCCGACGTGCCCGACCTGTTCTACATCGGCTTCCTGCAGCCGCAGGGGTCGGTCATCCCGCTCGCCGAGCTGCAGTCGGTATGGGTGAGCGAGCTGATCACCGGTCGGGTCGCGCTGCCAGACCGCGACCGAATGCGCCGGTCGATCCGAGCCGACCAGGCCGAGACGGCTCGCCGTTTCGTGGCGGCGCCCCGGCACGCCCTCGAGGTCGACGCCCGCGCCTATCGACGCGGGCTGGACGAGGAACGGCGACGCTTCCGGGTGTCCGCTTTGCCCTGACCCTGCCAAGGAACCTTCAAACCCGTCCCGTCGCTGCCTGCTCGGGCACAGGCTGACTTGTCGCCTGGTGGTCCTACACCCGGATGCGGATCGGGTCGATAGATCTGCGGACGACCAGGGAGAGGCAGGGATGTCCACAAGCACGGCTGAGCGCGCCAAGAGCGCCGTCAGCTGGTTCTTCGACGTCTCCGTCGTGGTCACCGGCGGCGCGATCGGCCTCGCCGCGCTCACCGTGATGGTCCTGGACCCCGGCGCTGACGCGGCCCGCTGGTGGCTGGCGATGTTCGCCGGGGCGCCGATCATCTACCTGATGAGCCGGTTCCCGCTCGTGCTCAACCGGACGGCCGGCGGCATCGAGGTCGGCTTCGACTCGGCCGTCCTGGTGTTCCTCGCCTGCTACGACGGCGTTCGGCTCGCGCTTGCGGTCTGGGCGGTCGGTCAGTTCCTCTCCCAGTTCACCCGGACCAAGCGGATGGACGTCCGTTGCTTCAACGTCGGCCTGGGCATCCTGTCTGGCTTCGTGGCGCTGGGCGTCATGCGCTCCGTGGACCCGCTGACGACGGCGTCCCCCCGCGAGCTGGCAGCCGTCGGGCTGGGGTGCGCGGTCTACTTCGTCGTCGACTACGTGATCTCGGCCGTGTCCATCGCGCTGGAGGAACGCACCCCGCTGGTGACCGAGCTGCGCCATGGCAGCGGCCTGGCCGCCCTCGGTGTCTTCGTCGCGATCGACAGCCTGGGCTACCTCGCTGCGCTGGTCGTGCGGTCGCTGCCGAGCTGGGCCAGCGTCCTTCTCGCCGTACCGCTGCTGACGATCCTGGTCGCGACCCGCGCCCTCTCGCGCGGCAACGAGCACGCCCGTCGGCTCGCGGCTCTCTTCGACGCCGCCTCGGCCGCCCAGGGCATGACCACGCGCGGCGAGGTCACTCAGTTCCTCACCACCCACGCCCGGTTGGTCGTCGTCAGCGGTCAGGCGGACCTGCGCGACATGCCGCCGACCGCCAAGGAGGTCGGCGCCCGGGTGCGCACCGGCTCGGGCGACAGCTGGCTGGTGGCGCCTGCGCGGAACCGGGCGCGAGCCTCGGTGCAGGCCGATCAGCAGGCGCTGGAGGCGCTCAGCACGGTGGGCGAGGAGGCCTTCGCCCGGCTCGCCCTGGTCGAGGAGATGGGCCGGCTGGCCCAGCACGACTCGCTGACCGGCCTGCCCAACCGCACGGTGCTCCTCGACCGCGTCGAGCACGCGGTCGCCCGCTCGCGTCGCAGCCAGCTGCATCTCGCGGTGCTCTTCCTGGACCTCGACGGCTTCAAGGCGGTCAACGACCGCTTCGGTCATGCCGAGGGCGACGAGCTGCTCAAGACGGTCGCCGGCCGGCTCGTCAGCTGCGTCCGCGAGGGGGACACCGTGGCCCGGCTCGGCGGCGACGAGTTCGCGGTGTTGGTGGAGGACGTGGAGGACGTGGCCGAGGTCGAGCTGCTCGCTCGGCGGCTGCTCGCCGTTCTGCGCGAAGAGATCAGCATCGCCGAGCACGACGTGGTCGTGGGCACCAGCGTCGGTGTCGCACTCGCCGGCCGGGAGGACGACGCGACCGAGCTGCTGCGCAACGCCGACATGGCGATGTACCGGGCGAAGGCGCTGGGCAAGGACCGCTACTTCGTGTACCAGCCGTCGCTGCGCGAGGCGAACATCAAGCGGCTCGAGATGATCGAGGCCCTCCGCGCGGGCATGGCCGACGAGCTCGTCGTCTACTACCAGCCGGTGATGGACTTCGGTCGGCGTCAGTTCAGTGGTGTCGAGGCGCTGGTCCGGTGGCAGCGACCCGACGGGCTGGTGCTGCCCGACGCGTTCATCCCGACCGCCGAGGAGAGCGGTCTGATCATCGACATCGGCCGCCGGGTCCTGGACCAGGTGGTGCGCGACGCGCCCATCCTGGTCGCAGCCGCCGGTCGGCCGTTGAGTCTCGCGGTCAACATGTCGGCCCACCAGCTGCGGGTGCCGTCGTTCCTGGACCAGGTCCGGTCGGCGGTGGAGGGCCTCGGCGCGAGCCGCTTGGTGCTGGAGATGACCGAGACCGTGCTGGTGCAGGACGACGACGAGACCGGGGAGGCCCTCGCCGAGCTGAAGGAGATCGGGGCCTTCCTCGCCATCGACGACTTCGGGGTCGGCTTCTCCTCGATCGGTTACCTGCAGCACCTGCCGGTCGACATCCTCAAGATCGACCGCAGCTTCATCCGTGACATCGATGTCGACGTGCGAGCCGCCGCCCTGGTCGAGGCCATCCTCGTCATGGGACGCGCGCTCGACCTGCGGGTCGTCGCCGAGGGCATCGAGCGGGGTGGCCAGGCCGACCGGCTGCGCGCAGCCGGCTGCACCACCGGTCAGGGCTTCCTGTTCGCGCGGCCGCAGCCACTGGCCGAGGTGGTACGCACCCTGCGCGACGCTGCGGCGACCGGCGTGGGACCTGTCGGCGACGAGGCGACCGAGTCCTGGAGCTCGCCGGGCGCCAGGTCCGAGACGCCCGACTTCGTTTGACGTCGCCCCCTTCGGTTACAGGGGCGACGTGTCCGACCCCGCCTCTCCACCCGAGCTGCTGAGCTGGCTGGACTCGTCCGACCCGACGACACTGGCCGACCCGGGCACGGTCGGCAAGGCAGCCGCGGACCTGATCGCCCACATGCACCTGCCGCCCCCCGGGACGGGCCAGACCCACGTCCGGTTGGCCGGGCTTGCAGCGGTCGGAGCGCACGATCTCGGGTTGGCCCGGCTCGTCGAAGGGCACGCCGACGCGGCCGCCATCTGCGCGGAGCTGACGTCGGGACGGCTCGTGCCCGGCCCGGGCGAGCTGTGGGGAGTCTGGGCCGCCGATCCGCCATCGGCACGCGTGACCGCCCGGCGCGCCGGCGACCAGTGGCTGCTGAACGGCGTCAAGGCTTGGTGCAGCGGCGCCGACGCGTGCTCGCACGCTCTCATCACGGCCCACGCCGACGACGGCTACCGGCTGTTCCTCGTGGCCCGGCCGGCGTGGACGCCGGTCGACGGCACCTGGCCGGCGTACGCGATGGCCGCGAGCGACTCGCGCTCCGTGCAGCTCGACTTCTCGCCGGCCGAAGCGGTGGCCGGCCCGGGCGCCTACCTGGAGCGACCTGGGTTCTGGCAGGGGGGAGTCGGCGTTGCGGCGGTCTGGTACGGCGGGGCCGTCGGGGTCGCGCGGGCCCTGCGACGGGCACACGGTCGACGTCCGCTGGACCAACATGCCCTGGCTCACGCCGGTGCCGTCGACGTCGCCCTGACCGCTCTGCGCAGCCTGCTCGACACGTCGGCCCGAGCGATCGATGCGACACCTGAAGACACGGAGTCGGCGCGAACCATGGCCCTGCAGGCCCGGGCGGCTGCAGAGGGAACTGCCGAGCTCGTCGTGGCCCGGGTGGGCCGCGCGCTCGGGGCGACTCCGCTCGCTCTCGACCCGGTGCACGGTCGGCTCGTCGCCGACCTCGGCCTCTATGTGCGCCAGACCCATGCCGAGCGCGACCTGGCCGACCTGGGTGAGCGGCGGTTGGCGGAGCCGGAGCCGTGGCAGTGGTGACCGTGCCTGGTCCCGGTCGCACCGGTGAGCCCACCTCGCTGCCGGCCGCGTACTTCGACCGGCTCTACGCGAGCGATCCCGACCCCTGGCGGTTCGCGGAGCGCTGGTACGAGCGGCGCAAGCGCGACATCACGCTGGCCTGCCTGCCGCACGAGCGGTATGCCGCCGGTTTCGAGCCGGGTTGCTCCGTCGGGTTGCTGACCGAGGCGCTGGCGGAGCGCTGCGACACGCTGCTCTCGACCGACGTCGCTGCCGCGGCAGTGTCGGCCGCACGCCGGCGGGTGGCGCACCTCGGACACGTACGAGTCGAGCAACGGGCGGTGCCGGGCGAGTGGCCCGAGGGCGCGTTCGACCTCGTGCTCGTCTCCGAGGTCGGTTACTACCTCGGACCGGACGACCTCGGGCTGCTGGCCCAGCGAGTCGTGACGAGCCTGACCACCGGCGGCGTCCTCGTCCTGTGCCACTGGCGGCACCCGGTCGACGATTACCCGATCGTCGGTGACGAGGTGCACGAGCGCATGCGCGCGCTGACCGGTCTGCACTGCGTCGCGCGGCACGATGAGGAGGACTTCCTGCTCGAGGTGCTGGCCGGTGGGCCGCCGGAGTCCGTGGCGCGCCGAGAGGGTCTGGTCCAGTGATCGAGGCGGTCGGGGTCGTGGTCCCGGCACGTGACGAAGAGCTCCTGCTGCCCGGCTGCCTCGAGGCGCTCGGCCGGGCCAGGTCCGCGCTGTGGTCGAGGTTCCCCGTCCGGGTGCACGTCGTCGTGGTGCTCGACCGGTGCAGCGACGGCTCGGCCGATGCCGTGACGCGCCTCCCCGGCGCGGTCGCTGTCAGCATCGACGCGGGCAACGTGGGCCGGGCAAGGGCGGTGGGCGCTGACCGGGTGACCCGGCTCGAGCACGGCACCCGGCCGTCGCGGGTCTGGCTGGCCACCACAGATGCGGACTCCATCGTGCCCGAGGACTGGCTGGAGTGGCAGGTCGAGCTGGCCCGGTCCGGCGCCACCGCCGTCGTCGGCACCGTGGCCGTGGCCGACTGGTCCGGGCACCAGCCGGAGGTGCGCGAACACTGGACCGCGTCGTACGTCGCGCAGGATCGCCACCCACACGTGCACGGCGCCAACCTCGGGTGCACGCTCGAGGCGTACCACCGGGCGGGCGGTTTTCGCCCGCTCTCCGGCGACGAGGACGTCGCCCTGGTGGCTGCCCTGGGAACGCACGGGGTCGTCCGGACAGCGGCCATCCCGGTGCGGACGAGCAGCCGGGTCGCCCCGCGCGCCGCTGGAGGTTTTGGTGACCACCTGCGGCGGCTGGAGGAGAGCCTGACCACGCCCGGGGGACGCCCGCAGTTGGCAGCCGGAGCGGGATGCCCTAACGTGGAGAACCTACGGTAACGTAACCGTAGGTTCCGCGGAAGAGCCGACCGCGTCGACCGACTCAACCAGGAGGAACACCCTGACTTCCACCGCCGTACCTGAGCTGACCCCCGCCGACCTGCTGCGCGAGATGGAGCCGGTGGTCACCGACAACCTGGAGCGCCACCTCGACGTGGCCAAGGAGTGGTTCCCGCACGACTACGTGCCGTGGAGCCAGGGCCGCGACTACGACGGGCTCATGGAGGGGGAGGCATGGGCGGCCGAGCAGTCGAAGGTGCCCGACGTCGCCCGCACCAGCCTGATCGTCAACCTGCTGACCGAGGACAACCTGCCGAGCTACCACCACGAGATCGCGACCGTCTTCGGGCGGGACGGCGCGTGGGGCACGTGGGTGCACCGCTGGACGGCGGAAGAAGGCCGGCACGGCATCGCGATCCGCGACTACCTGCTCGTCACCCGCGCGGTCGACCCGGTCGAGCTCGAGCGGGCCCGGATGAACCACATGGCCAGTGGTTTCGAGTCGGCCAACCACGACGACCTGCTGCGCTCGCTCGCGTACGTCTCGTTCCAGGAGCTCGCCACCCGTATCTCGCACCGCAACACCGGGCGCATCACGGGCGACCCGCTCTGCGAGCAGCTGTTGCAACGGATCGCGCTGGACGAGAACCTGCACATGCTCTTCTACCGCAACCTGATCGGGGCGGCGTTCGAGCTGGCGCCGGACCAGACCATGCGCGCGGTCACCGACGTCGTCAAGGACTTCCAGATGCCCGGTCACGGCATCGCCGACTTCAACCGCAAGGCCGTGGCGATCGCAACCGCAGGGATCTACGACCTGCGTATCCACAACGACGAGGTGCTCGCCCCCGTTCTGCGGTTCTGGGGCATCGACGAGCTCGAAGGGCTCAGCGCGGAGGGGGAGAAGGCACGCGACGAGCTCAACGAGTTCCGCGACGGTCTGGCCGCCTCTGCGGGGCGGTTCGAGGAGAAGCGGGACGCGCAGCGAGCCCGGCAGGTCGAGCGCGGCCAGCAGGTCGTCTCCCTCTGAGGTGATCGAGTCGCGCGACATCGCGACCCTGGTCGCGGTCGGTGACTCGTTCACCGAGGGGCTCGAGGACGAGCTCACCGAGTCGGGACGGCATCGCGGGTGGGCCGACCGGGTCGCGACGTCCCTGAGCCTGGCGAACGGAACGCTGCGCTACGCGAATCTCGCGGTGCGCGGCCATCTGCTGGACCAGGTCGTGGCGCGCCAGATGCCGGTCGCGCTCTCGCTGGAGCCCGACCTGGTCACCTTCCACGCCGGGCCCAACGACGTCCTGCGCCCACGCATCGAGCTCGCCGGCGTGCTTCGCCGGTACGACGCGGCGGTGGCGGCTTTGCGCGCAACAGGTGTCGACGTGCTGTTGTTCACGGTGATCGAGCGGGCCGGCGGCACCGGCCGGACCGCCGACCGGCTGGCGGCAAGGTTCGCAGCGTTCAACGCGCAGGTGCGGGAGTCGGCGGACCGGCACGGCGCAATGCTCGCCGACGTGGGCTCTGTAGCTGCCCTGCAGGACCGGCGGATGTTCCACGAGGACCGGTTGCACCTGGCGCCAGAAGGGCACGCCCGTGTCGCCGCGGTGGTGCTGGAGCGGCTCGGTGTTGTCGATGCGCATCTGCTCGGCGGTGCCCCGGGCTGGTGGCGCGAGCCTTTGCCCGCCCTCGTTCGACCGCCGCGACGGGCCGATCTCGCCGCCGACGTGCGCTGGGTACGCCGCTACCTCCTGCCCTGGGCAGGCCGGCGTCTTCGCGGTGTCTCCAGCGGCGACCGCATCCTCGCGAAGCAGGTCGAGCTCGTCGACCTGGTCTCACCGACCGCTGAGCGCTGACTAGCGCCCAGGGCTGGCGCGGGGTCAGAGCAGAGTCGCATTGGCAATCGCGGTCCACCTGCCGCTCGATACCGGCACAGCCCGAGCGCGAAGAACGAGCGGCGGACCGAACGGATCTGGCATTGCCGAGCGTTCGCAGCGGACAGGGACCGTCCCGCGCCGAAGCGTCGCCGATCGGCACTTTTGGTTCGCTCCGGGCGCCAGCGGGGAGGGACGGCTGGAGCCACCGGAAATCGCATCGGGTCTTGACTTCGGACCCGCAACCGGTTGGATCAGACATGGCCACTCGATCTTTCGACGTCGTGATCGCCGGCGGTGGGCTGGCGGGGTCATCGCTGGGGGGCGTGCTGGCACGGTCCGGTCTCGGTGTGCTGGTGGTCGAGAAGGAGAGCGGATTCCGGGACCGTATACGCGGCGAACTGACCTTTCCCTGGGGTTACTACGAGGCGTTGCGGGCGGGTCTCGGCGAGCCTCTCGACCAGGTCGGCGTCGTGCCGCTACCCGCGCT
>JAVEDG010000262.1 GCA_030841245.1 Actinomycetota bacterium | reverse complement strand
ACGACGGTGATGCCGCCGTCGGAGACCACGAACCCGCGCGCCCGGTCCTCCTCGGCGTCGACGCCGAGGCGAGCACCCTCCGGGATCACGACGTTCTTGTCGACGATGGCGTTGCGGACCACGGCGTGCCGCTCGACGGTCACGTTGTCCATCAGCACGCTCCCGGTCACCGAGGCCCAGGAGTGCACGCTCACCCAGGGCGAGAGGACCGAGCCCTCGATCCGGGCGCCCGACACCACGGCACCGTCGGAAACGAACGAGTTGATCGCGTGGCCGACCCGGCCGTCCTCGGCGTGGACGAACTTCGCCGGCGGGAGTGGCTGGTGCGCGGTGTAGATCGGCCACTCGTTGTTGTAGAGGTTGAACACGGGGTGGACGGCGATCAGGTCGGAGTGGGCCTCGTAGAAGGCGTCCAGCGTCCCGACGTCGCGCCAGTAGTCCCGGTCGCGGTCGGTCGAGCCGGGGACGTCGTTGTCGCGGAAGTCGTAGACCTGCGCATCGCTCTGGCCGACCAGCAGCGGGATGATGTTGCCTCCCATGTCGTGCTTGCTGCTCGGGTCCAGGGCGTCGCGGCGCAGCGCGTCGAGCAGCGCATCGGTGCGGAAGATGTAGTTGCCCATCGACGCGTAGACCGAGTCGGGGTCGTCGGGCAGCCCCTCGGCGTCGCTCGGCTTCTCCCGGAACGCCGTGATGAGGTGCGGGTCGTTGGCCGTCTCGATGACACCCATTTGGTCTGCCAGCTCCAGCGGCTGGCGGATCGCAGCGACGGTCACCGCGGCCCCGGACTCGACGTGGCGGGCCATCATCTGGCTCGGGTCCATCCGGTAGATGTGGTCCGCGCCGAACACGATCACGTGCTCGGGCCGCTCGTCACCGATCAGGTTCAGGCTCTGGTAGATCGCGTCGGCCGAGCCGGCGAACCACCGTGGACCGAGCCGCTGCTGCGCAGGGACGGGGGTGATGTAGTTGCCGAGCAGCGTGGACAGCCGCCAGGTCTGGGAGATGTGCCGGTCCAGGCTGTGGCTCTTGTACTGCGTCAGCACCACGATCTTCCGGTAGCCGCCGTTGACCAGGTTCGACAGCACGAAGTCGATCATCCGGTAGATGCCGCCGAAGGGCACCGCCGGCTTGGCCCGGTCGGCAGTCAGCGGCATCAACCGCTTCCCCTCGCCGCCGGCCAGCACGATGGACAGCACCCGCTCAGGCATGTGCGCACGGTACCCGCCTCAGGCAGGATCACCCCATGCGAGTCGACCTGCTCACCCGTGAGTACCCGCCCGAGGTCTACGGAGGCGCCGGCGTTCATGTCGAGTACCTCGCCAGGGACCTGCGCCGACTGGTCGACACCCGGGTCCGCTGCATCGGCGCACCCCGGGAGGAGCCCGGCGTCACGGCGTACGGCGTGCCGCCGGGTCTGCGCGACGCCAACCCGGCCCTGCGCACCATCGGCACCGACCTGGAGATGGCCGATGGCTGCGCCGGGGCCGACCTCGTGCACTCGCACACCTGGTACGCCAACCTGGCCGGCCACGTCGCCAAGCTGCTGCACGGGGTGCCGCACGTGCTGACCGCGCACAGCCTGGAACCCCTGCGACCGTGGAAGGCCGAGCAGCTCGGCGGTGGCTACGCCCTGTCCTCCTGGGCCGAGAGGACGGCGTTCGGCGCGGCCGACGCCGTGGTCGCCGTGTCGGCCCGGATGCGGGAGGACGTGCTGCGCTGCTACTCGGCCGTCGACCCGGCCCGGGTGCACGTGGTCCACAACGGCATCGACACCGGGGAGTACCGGCCCGACCGCGCCACGGACGTCCTCGAGCGCCACGGCATCGACCCGTCGCGGCCTTGCGTCGTCTTCGTCGGCCGGATCACCCGGCAGAAGGGGCTCCCCCACCTGCTGCGCGCGGCGCAGACGCTCGACCCCGCCGTACAGCTGGTGCTGTGCGCGGGGGCGCCCGACACCGCCGAGATCCTCGCCGAGGTCAGGCTGCTCGTGGACGAGCTCGCCCGCTCCCGCGACGGCGTCGTCTGGATCCAGCAGATGCTGCCCAAGCCGGACATCGTGCAGCTCCTCACCCACGCGACCGTGTTCGCCTGCCCCTCGGTCTACGAACCGATGGGCATCGTCAACCTCGAGGCGATGGCGTGCGAGACCGCCGTCGTGGCGACCGCGACCGGCGGCATCCCGGAGGTGGTCAGCGACGGTGAGACCGGGGTGCTCGTCCCGATCGAGCAGCTCGAGGACGGCACCGGTACGCCGCTGGACCCGACCAGGTTCGAGGCCGATCTGGCCGCGGGCCTGACCGATGTGCTCGCCGACCCGGTTCGCGCGAGGGAGATGGGGGTCGCGGGCCGGCGCCGTGCGGTCGAGGTGTTCTCCTGGGCCGCCGTGGCCACCCGCATGCTCGACGTCTACCGGGCCGTGCTCTGAACAAGCGCGAGGCTGGTCCTGCCGGTCCTGCTGGACACGCGCTCGGGTGTCGCTGGCAGGCGAGCGTCGCCGGTGCGCGGGCCTAGCGAGGGGGCTCGGCCGCGCTGCAGGCCGCCTCGATACCGCGCCGGGCGGCGATGTCCAGGCGGCGCAGAGCTGCCGCCCGGGTCGACATCTCGGCCGCGGTGGTCGACCCGTCCGCCCCGTCGCGGGCGACGGCGACGATCGACGCGACCCG
>JAVEDG010000246.1 GCA_030841245.1 Actinomycetota bacterium | reverse complement strand
GTCGATCGCGCAGACCTTGTTGTCGACCAGGCCGGCATTCAGCCCGACTGCGCGCACCTGGTTCTCGTCCAGGTCGGTGCTCACCCCGCTGCTGCGCTTCGGCCAGGCGACCCACAGGCCGCCGTCGACGACCAGTTGTGCCGGCAGCGTCGGAAAGCGACGCGCCAGGGTGCGGCGGTCCGGTGCGAACGCGACGATCACGTCGTACGCCGTGCGGCCGGCCCGGGTGTGCGTCTCGACCCCCGCGGGGAGCTCGATCTCCACGTCAGGCGGCCGGCCGACGACGAGGATCCGGTGACCGGCCCTGATGCCGAGCTTGCGCGCCAGTGGTGTTCCCGAGTAGCCCGCCGACGAGACGCTCACGTCCACGACCCTAGGAGTGCCGGGCCGTAGGTGGCGGCATACCTGCCGGCCGTGGGACGTTGGCCCGACCATGTCCCTCGTCGCCAGCCCCGCCAGCCTCGTCTTCGGCGAGGCGAAGGGCCGGTGGGTGCTCGCCGCGACGGTCCTCGGCTCGGGGATGGCCTTCGTCGACGGGACGATCGTCAACGTCGCGCTGCCCCGCATCGGCAACGACCTGGACGCCGGTCTCTCGGGCCTGCAGTGGACCGTGAACGCCTACACGCTGACCCTTGCCTCGCTGATCCTGCTCGGGGGCTCGCTCGGCGACCGGTTCGGGCGGCGCCGGGTCTTCGTCATCGGCGTGGTGTGGTTCGCGCTCGCGTCCTTGGTGTGCGGGGTGGCGCCGAACATCGGCACGCTCATCGCCGCACGGGCGGTGCAGGGAATCGGTGGAGCGCTGCTGACCCCGGGCAGCCTGGCCATCCTGCAGGCGTCGTTCCGGCTGGAGGACCGGCCCCGCGCGATCGGCGCGTGGTCCGGGCTCGGTGGCATCGCGGGAGCCATCGGCCCGTTCCTCGGCGGCTGGATCGTCCAGGCGGCCAGTTGGCGGCTGGCCTTCCTCATCAACCTGCCGATCGCAGCATTCGTCGTGGTCCTGTCGGCCCGGCACGTGCCCGAGTCCGTGGACCCGCAGGCATCGCATCGGCTCGACCTGTGGGGGGCGGCACTGGGTGCGGTCGGGCTCGGTGCCCTGACCTACGGGCTGATGGCCTGGCAGGCCGACGGTCTTTCGGCGCCGATCGTGCTCGGCTCGCTGTTGGTCGGGGTGCTCGGCCTGGTCGGCTTCTACCTGCGTGAGCGCATCGCCCACGAGCCGATGCTGCCGCCGGACATCTTCACCTCACGTCAGTTCAGCGCCGCCAACGCGGTCACCTTCGCGGTGTACGCCGCACTGGGCGGAGTGATGTTCTTCCTCGTCCTCGACCTGCAGGTGGTGGGAGGGTTCAGCCCGCTGGCGGCCGGCCTGTCGCTGTTCCCGATCACGGTGATCATGCTGCTGCTCTCGTCCCGGATGGGAGCGCTCGCCCAGCGGATCGGGCCGCGGATCCCGATGGCCGTCGGCCCGGGCACCTGCAGCCTCGCGGTGCTGCTGCTCGCCCGGATCGACGCCGGCTCGTCGTACGCCGTCGACGTGCTGCCGGCGGTGACGTTGTTCGGCCTGGGGCTGTCCATCACTGTCGCCCCGCTGACCTCGACCGTGCTGGCCGCCGCGCCGGACCGGCACGCCGGCCTGGCCAGCGGGGTCAACAACGCCGTCGCCCGGGTCGCGTCCCTGCTCGCGATCGCCGTGCTCCCGCTGGTCTCAGGGCTCGCGGGCGACGCCTACAGCCGCCCGAGCGCGATGGACCACTCCTTCGGCATCGCGATGGTGGTCTGTGCGGGCCTGCTGGCGCTGGGTGGCCTGCTCGCGGTCGCCCTGATCAGGTCCCCCGCACGCCCCGTCGAGCCGGTCGTGGCGGCGGTCCCGGCCGGAGCCCCCCGGCACACCTGCGCGGTGGACGGGCCGCCGCTGGACTGCTGCCCGCGGCACGGGCCGCTCGCGGCTGCCGGGGTCAGTCGGGATCCGAGCTGACCCAGCAGCGCAGCCGTTGCAGCGCCTCCCGCTCGATCTGGCGCGCGCGCTCTCGGGAGACACCGAGGCGGGCCGCGATCTCGTCGTAGGTCTCGCGTCGTTCGTGGCGAAGTCCGTACCGGGACCGGATCACCTCGACCTCGCGGGCGTCGAGCCGATCGAGCAGCCGGATGAGGTCGGCGCGGTGGGCCCACTCGACCACGAGGTCCTCGGGCCCGGGGTCCGCGGTGTCCACCAGGTCCCCGAGTGTCGTCCCTCCGTCCTCTCCCACGATGGAGTCCAGGCTGGCCGGGGTCATCGAGATCGCGTCCAGGTCGGCGATCACCTCGACCGGAAGAGAGGACTCCCGTGACACCTCGATCTCGGAGGGCTCGCGACCGAGCGACGTGTGCAGCTCGCGCCGTACCCGGGCCAAGCGGCTGAGCTTCTCGACCTGGTGCACGGGCAGCCGGACCGTGCGGCTCTGCTCGGCGATGGCCCGCCCGATCGACTGCCGGATCCACCAGGTCGCGTACGTCGAGAACTTGTAGCCGCGGGTGTAGTCGAACTTCTCCACCGCCCGGACCAGCCCGACGTTGCCCTCCTGGATCAGGTCGAGCAACGGCATCGACACGCGGTTGTAGCGCCGGGCGAGGGAGACCACCAGCCGAAGGTTGGCCCTGATGAAGGCACGTTTGGCCTGCTCGCCGTCGGCGGCGATGGCCGCGAGCTCGTACGACGTGGCGACCCGACGCGCAAGGCGCAGCTTCGCCGACCGGCGCTGACCGAGCCCGTCGAGCAGGTGACGCGCGAACAGGCCCGCCTCGATCCGCCGGGCCAGCTCGACCTCGGTGGCCGCGTCGAGCAGGGGGGCCCGGCCGATCTCGTCGAGATAGAGCCGGACCAGGTCCGGAGCGCCCGCTTCGCGGTCGAGCTCGTCGACCTCGTGGGCGACGCGGACCGCCGCGTCCTCGACCATGCGCACCTCCGTCCCAAACCGCAAACGGTCGCGCCGCGCGAAAGGTTTCCGGAAGGTGCCGCGGGCTCAGGCCAACCAGGGGATCGGGTCGACGAAGTCGCCGTTCACGATGAGCTCGAAGTGCAGGTGGCAACCGGTCGAGTAGCCCGTGGTGCCGACGAGTCCGATCACCTGACCGGCCGAGACCTGCTCGCCGACGTGCACGCGCATGTCCTGCTGGTGGTTGTAGGTGGTGGTCAGCAGGGCGCCGCCCACCACGCCGTGGAGCACGACCGTGCGCCATCCGTACGCCGTGTTGAAGCCGGCTGAGATGACCGTGCCGTCGCGGGCGGCCCGGATCGGCGTCCCGCAGGCCGCGCCCAGGTCGGCACCGGTGTGCAGCTTGCGCACGCCGGTGATCGGGTGGACGCGCATCCCGAACGGTGACGTGACGGGCCCGTGCAGCGGCCACTGCAGCGCGCCCGGCTGCACCGGGACCGACGAGCCCGGCACGGCTCCGGCTGCCCCGAGCAGCGCACGCGCCCGCGCCGCCAGCTCGGACAGCAGCTGGGTGTCCTCGCCCTGCTGCTGCTGGGCCTGCTGGTCGTCGATGACCTGGGCCGCGTGGGCGGCGGCCACTGCGGCTCGACGCTGTGCGACCAGCTGGCTCACCTGGTCCTGGGCGGCCTGGGCCTGCGCCTCCAACGCGATCACCTGCATCAGCCGGGTGCGCGCCAGCTCGTCCGCCCGAGCCACCCGGTCGCGCACCTCCTTCAGGTCGTGCGCCCGCGCGTCCAGGGCTCGCTGCCTGCGCCCGATGGCCGCCAGCACCGAGCTCTGCGCCGAGGTGATCGACGCGACGGCGGCCATCCGGTCGGCGAAGTCAGCCGGCGACCGCGCCGCCAGCAACGCCTGCAACGTGCTGAACGAGCCGCCGCTCTGGTACGTGGCGCGCGTGATCAGCCCGATCCGGGACCGCTGGGCCGCCGCGAGGGCGGTGACGTGCTCGGCGTCCTGCGAGGCGAGCATCAGCTCGGTCTGTGCGACTCCGCGCTGGTGGGCTGCCGCCGTGGCTGCCCGCTGGGCGGTGGCGAGCAGCGCGCGGGTGTCGCGCAGCGTCTGCCGGGCGCCCGGGAGCGCTTGCTCGGCCAGGCGGTAGTCGACCGTGGCCTGGACCATCGCCGCGGACGACTCGGCCAGCTCTTGACGTACCTCCGCCAGGATCCGGTCGGCGGCCGACTGCTTGGATCCTTGGTCGGCCGCTGTCGGCGCGGCCCCACTGAGCAGCAGCACTCCGCAGAGGGCAGCCGTCAGCAGACGGCCGACCGGCTCGCGGTGCATGCGCGTACTCGCTCCTCGTGGGATGTCTCGCCCTCCCAAGAAGCGTCGGCCGGGCCGACCCCCTACTTGACCCGCGCCGGCCGCAGGCTCAGGACACCAGCTCCCCCGTGGCGGCGATCTCGACGGCCTCGGCCAGGACGCGCGCGGTGTCACGAGCCACCACATCCCACGCGAACCGGACACGTGCCCGGTCGACGCCACCGTTGCCGAAGCTCTCGCGCGCGACCGGGTCGGAGAGGAGGGACCGGACCGCCTCCGCGGCCGCGTCTGCGGAACGATCGTTGACCAGCCGGCCCGTGACGCCGTCGACCACGATGTCCGGGAGGCTGCCGCGGTCGGCCCCGACGACCGGCGTGCCCGACGCGATCGCCTGGACGGCCAGTCGCAGGCTGGCATCGTCGTCCTCGAGAACGACGGCGAGGTCGGCAGCCCGCAGCAGGCCGGCGAGGGCGTCGCGGTCGGGCACGGCCAGCAGGCGCAGCCGCGCACGGACGCCATGCCTCGCCGCCAGGTCGGCCAGCCCGATCCAGCCGTCGCCGGATCCCGGCGTACCCAGGACGAGCAGCTCGGTCTCGCGTTGGGACGCCAGCACCGCGAGCAACGCGCGCAGCCCCACGGCCCTGGAACGGACGACGACCCGATGCCCACCGGCCTGCGGGGACGGGCGAGCATCGGTGAAGACGGAGGTGTCGACACCGAGCGGCACCGTCCGGACTCGGGCGCGTCGCACACCCGACGCGACCAGCGCCTCCAAGTCGTTGCTGCCGGACGCGAGCACCAGGGTCGACTCCCGGGCCAGGGCCCCGGCCAGACGTGACCGGGCCGGGTCGTCGGACCGCTCGGGGCGCACCAGGCGTTGGACGACCGGGACGGCAACCGCCCGAGCTGCCACGGCGACGGCCACACCCGCCACCGTCCCGACGGCCAGGGCGGCATCGGGGGGCGTGAGCAGCCAGCGCTCGTGCAGCTCGTGCCCGAGTGGAGCCGCTCGGCTCTCGTCGTCCTCGGGTACCAGGTCGAGGGCTACGTCATGGCCGAGGTCGCGCAGCGCCCGGCGGAGGTCTTGCGGGTCACTGACCTCGGGGTCGCTGGAGACTAGGGCAACACGCATGGCACGGGCCTTTCGCGATGCGGACGCGAGTGGTCTGCATGGGGTCGGGCACCGATTTCTTCAGCGCGAGGGATCAGGGTCGCCACGGCACCACGATCATGCCGGGACTGCTTCGCCTTTTCTCTGTGGAGCGCGCGGTCAAACCCGAAACGCCGACTGGTCGCCTACGTCAGGGCTGGCGACGGCGCAGCTCGTCGATCAGCTCGGCCCGGCTCATCGACGACCGACCCTCGATGCCGGCCCGTCGCGCCATCTCGTAGAGCTCGGCGCGCGAGAGGTCGAGCCGTCGAGGTGGTGGCTCGTGGTCGGACACCCGACGCAGCTCCTGCTCGCGTCGTTGCTCGTACTCGCCGCCGAGACGGCGGATCTCTCGTCTCGGCAGGAGCTGCTCGAGTGGTGCCAGGACCACTCGGGCCATGTGGCCGGCGTGCTCTGCCAGCACCTGCGTCGCCCTGTCGCACAAAGCCGTGAACTCGGGTCTGTCGACGTCCGTCCCCTGCAGGTCGGTGACGAGCTGCTCGAGCATCGCGTCCCGGGCCGCGAGGTCGCGCACCGGTGCTTCCAGAGTGGGCACCTCGGTGAGGACCGAGCTGAGCAGCCCTTCGCGCTCCGCGAGGCGGTGGGCCATCAGCAGGCTGCTGAACTCGGCGCGCCAACGGTCCCGGCTGGGGCCGGTGGCGCACATCCGACGCAGGAGCCGGTCAAGGCGCTCGTGGTCGCGGGTGACCATCCGCACGACGCTGCTCGGCATGTGGTGGCGATACCCGGTCCGTGCGGCGACTATTCGGTGGCCGGCAGGTCGGTCGGCCCGAACGTCCGTACGAAGGCACCGGAGGCGATCCGCGCGGCCCAGCCGAGGAAGGCGTGCATCGATCGGTCCTCGTGCAGCGGCAGGTCGAAGCAGAGGCGCCACACTGCGCGGGGCGCCCCCTTGATCCCCAACGGGAGAAACGCCACCGTCTGTGCGTCGCGTACGACGGCCAGGGACCGAAAGCTGCGCTCCAGCTCGGGCCGGCCGAGGACAACGACGGAACCGGTCGCGAGGACGTCCTGCTCCGGGGACCGGCCGTCGTCGTACGGCGCCAGCGGCTCGGTCGAGCCACCAGTCTCGACGGCTCCCATGGACCGGACGTCGAGCCGGCCGTCCCCCCGACGCGTGAGGACGGAGGCGGCGTACGCGCCGACGGCCTCGGCTCCGCTCGAGACGAGCACCTCCCGGATCCCGTCCAGGTCCGCCGGCTCGTCGAGCCGCGAGCCGAGCTCGATGAGCGAGCGAAGCTGGTCCGGGTCGGTGACGCTGACCTGTGCAGGAGTCCAGCGACACCGGGAGCGCCAGCGGGTCGGCCGCTCCGCGGGTGACGGCGCCACTGTGGTGTCACCGGTGACGGCTGCCCACGGTCGATCGGAGCCGCCGTCGAGGTCGGCCAGCACGTCGCGCGCGACCTCGACCAGCTTGCGGTTGGTGTTCTGCGAGCGGGCGGCCATCAGGGCGAACGCCTCGTCGCCCGAGACGCCGACCGTGGCGCGCAACGCGCCCTTGGCTTGGTCGATCTGGGACCGAGAGGCCATGGCCAGCCGCAGGCCGCGGACCTCCTCGGTCAGCCTGTCGACCGCGTTCTGCAGGATCTCGATCTCGGCGTCGAGGGGACCAGTCGGCTCAGTCATGCCGGGTCGGCACGGCGGATCGCGGGATGTGGCCGGGCGAGGCTCGTCACGGTCTGGCTCTCTGGTGGGAAAGCGACGCTGCTGGCCACGCTGCCGGACCGGTTGCGCAGGGACTGCGGCGGACAGCCTAACCGGGCGGTGGGCTGCTGGGCGGCACCGCCTCGCCGGGTGGTGCGCAGCTGTGCTCGGACCGGTTGCTGCACAAGCAGTCGAAGGCTTCGTCGAGGGTGCCGACGAGATGCAGCACCTCGGTCAGCTGGGTGATCTCGAGCAGCCGTCGCACGTGACGTGCCCCGGAGACGACATGGATCGACCCGGACATCAGCTCGGCCCGCTCCCGGGCGCGGATGAGGGCGTTGACTCCTGTCGAGTCCATGAACGCCACACCTCGGGCATCGACGACCAGGTCGACACCACGGCGGGTCAGGGCGGCGAAGAGGTCGTCGCGGACCTGGGCGCCGACGCCGATGTCGACCTCGGTGGGCAGCCGCACGACGCTGGCGCCGGGGGGTGGCGTACGCCCGTCATGGGCAGGATCGGTTTCCATCGGTAGCCTCTCGGTCTACCTCCGGTCACACCAACTGCCTCAGCGCGGGCCAGAGATGTCGGGAATGCTACCCGGCGGGATCGGCGGCACCGAGCATGCGGCGCCGGCCGTCGGCCGTCCGTCTGGTCATCAGCCGGGCGTCCAGCAGCTCGAGCAGGGGGACGGCGACCCGCCGGCTCGTGCCCAGCGCTGCCTTGGCCTCGCTCACCGTGAAGGCCTCGCCGAGCGTGCTCAGAGCCCGTGCCGCCACCTCGGGCGCGTCGGGGAGGAGGACCACGTCCGGGGTCAGCCGCAGCAGCTCGCCGTGGCGCTCTGCGGCTGCCAGCTCGCGTGCGCCGAGCGCGAGCTCGCGGAGCCGCTGAGCGTCCGGAGCCGCGAAGGGTCGGGCCGCAAGCTCGCTGCGCAACACAGCAACCGAGGCTTGCAGGGCAGGCGGCAACGTAGCGGTCCGGCCGGCGACGACCCGACCGGCTCGCAGCCCGAGCGGCTCCTTCACCAGATCGCGCACGAGCGCCTGGTCGGGCAGGCCGAGTGCCTGGCGGGCCGCCTCGAGCGGCAGTCCGGCGGAGAGGGGCTCGTCGCGCGTCAGCGCCTCGACGGCCTCGACCAGCTGCTCCCGGAGCCGGTCGGCGAGCGCGCCGTCGACGTACCAGTCCCCGGAGGCCGGTGGGAGCGCCGGTGGCGGGACACCGAGCCTGCGCATCGTGGCACCGGAGACGACACCCCGCCGCCGCAGCTCGTCGACAGCGTCGGGCTGCCCGGGAGTCAGGGCCAACGACCGGGCGCGAGCAGTCGCGGCGCCGCGCCTGCCGAGGGCCGGCGGCAACGGGTCGAGCACCGTCACACCGGCGAGCACGTCACGGCGACCCGGATCTCGCAGCAGCCCGCGGTCACCGACGATCAGGGCGGAGGGTGCCCTCAGCTGCAGCCGGGCGTGCCGATCGTCCAGCGGCCGCACCCGGGCCGGCAGCGCCGCGGAGCCCAGGTGCAGCACGACCTCGGCGTTCGCCCGGACCAGCGGCGCGCCGGTCACCCGCACGTCGACCAGGCTGGTCGTGGTCCGGGTGCCCGGCTCCGCGAGCACGTCGCCGCGACGCAGGTCGTGCCGGTCGACGCCGCGCAGGTTCAGGGCCACCCGGGCGACGCCGGACACCTGCTCGACCGGCCGACCGAGCACCTGAAGGCCGCGCACGCCGACCCGCCGGTTCCCGGGCAGGACGTCGAGCTCGTCGCCGACGCGCAGCGTGCCCGCGGGCAGGGTGCCGGTGACCACGGTCCCCGCGCCGCCGATGGTGAAGACCCGGTCCACCCACAGGAACGCCGGTGCGTCGGAGTCGGGTTCCGGCAACCGCGCCACGAGGCGGGCCAAGGCGTCGCGGAGCAAGTCGAGGCCGTTCCCGGTCCGGCCGCTGACCGCGACCGCGTCGACGAGGCCGAGAGAAGTCCTGGCGATGCGAGTCCGCGCCTGCTCGATCGCCGGTGCCGGGTCGGCGAGGTCGCTGCGCGTGACGGCCAGCAACCCGTGGCGCACCCCGAGAGCATCGATGGCCGCCAGGTGCTCACCGGACTGCTCCCGCCACCCCTCGTCGGCCGCGACGACGAACAGCACGGCGGGCACCGGTCCCACTCCTGCGAGCATGGTGGGCACGAAACGTTCGTGGCCCGGGACATCGACGAACGCCACATCGCCGACGCCAGCCAGCCGGGTCCAGGCGAAGCCGAGGTCGAGGGTCATGCCCCGTCGTCGCTCCTCCGCCCAGCGGTCGGGCTCCAAGCCGGTCAGCGCGCGTACGAGGGTCGACTTGCCGTGGTCGACATGTCCGGCGGTGGCGAGCACGTGCGTGCTGCTCATCGTGCGACGGCCTCCGCAGGTGGCCGGCCCGTCACCGGTCGACGGCTGGTCACCGGCCGACGGCTGGTCACCGGTCGACGTCCGCGACGGCAAGCACGGCCGCGGCGAGACGCTGGTCGTCCTCGGGGGCCACCGCGAGGAGGTCGAGCAGGGTGCGGTCGTCGCGGACCCGACCGACCACGGGGCGGCTACCGGCTCGCAGCGCCGCGGCGTACGACGCCGGAAGGCTGACCGCCGCGCTGGGCAGCTCAACGCCCGGAGCCCCGCCTCCACCGACGGAGGCCTCGGTCACCACCACGTTCGCGTCGACCCCGACCGCACGCAGGCCGGAGGCGATTGTGGTCGCCCTGGCCAGGACGTCCGCGCCGCCGCGGCCGAGCGCCAGGCTCGTGGGTGTCGGTGGGCCCTGCAACGTCGCGGTCAAGGCGGCCAGCGTGAGCTTGTCCACGCGTAGGGCACGGGCCATCGGGTGCCGTCGCAGGTCGGACACGACCTCGGCCCGGCCCAGCAACAGCCCGCACTGCGGACCACCGAGCAGCTTGTCGCCGCTCGCGGTGACCAGGGCGGCACCGTTGCGCAGCGCCGTGGTCGCGTCGGGTTCGTCCGGCAGCCGGGGATGCCGGACCAGCAGGCCGGAGCCGATGTCGGCGACGACCGGCGGCCCGAGGGTCGCCAGGCCGGCCACCGGCACCGCCGAGGTGAAGCCGCTCACGACGAAGTTGGACGGGTGGACCTTGAGCACGAACGCGGTCCGGTCGGAGATCGCCGACTCGTAGTCGGCCAGCGTCGTCCGGTTGGTGGTCCCCACCTCGTGCAGCACCGCCCCGGTCGACCGGAGCAGGTCGGGGATACGGAACCCGTCGCCGATCTCGACCAGCTCCCCGCGGCTGACCACGATCTCCCGGCCACTGGCCAGCACCGTGGCCGCCAGCAGCAGAGCGGCCGCGCCGTTGTTCACGACGTGCACCGCCTCGGCGTCGGGCACTGCCGCGGCGAGGGCCGCCATCGCGGCCCCTCCGCGCCGGGTTCGCCGACCGGAGGCGAGGTCGAGCTCGACGTCCGTCGTACCTGCGGCGGCCACCAGCGCGGCGACCGCGCTCTCGGAGAGCGGCGCGCGCC
>JAVEDG010000186.1 GCA_030841245.1 Actinomycetota bacterium | reverse complement strand
GCCGACCGCCGCGAAGGTGCCCGCTGCTGCACCCCGGGCACCGGTCACGCCGCTGAAGAAGGCACCGGCGAAGCCGCAGGCGCTCAAGGTCCGGGCCGACGAGTCGCCGTGGACGGCCAAGGAGCTGGAGGAGGTGCGCTCCGACCTGGCCGACGAGGTGGCCCGCCTCCGCGACGAGCTCGACCTCGCCGAGCACGACATCGACGACATGCTGCGCGACGCGGGCGACGGGGCCGGCGACGACCCGGCCGACGCCGGGAGCAAGACGTTCGAGCGCGAGCACGAGATGTCGCTGGCCAACAACACCCGTGACATGCTGACCCAGGCCGAGCGGGCGATCGCACGCATCGACATCGGCACCTACGGCATCTGTGAGAACTGTGGCAACCCGATCGGCAAGGCTCGACTGCAGGTGTTCCCGAGGGCGACGCTGTGCATGACGTGCAAGCAGCGCGAGGAGCGTCGCTGAGCGACGCCGCGCCCTTCGCCCGGCGCCCGGTCGTGCTGCTGCTCGGTGTCGCCGCCCTGGTGCTGGTCGCCGACCTCGTCACCAAGCATCTGGCCGTCGACGGGCTGCGCAGCGGTCACCCCGTCGACGTGGTCGACGGCCTGCTCACCCTGCGACTGGTCCGCAACCCCGGCGCCGCCTTCGGCTTCGCTCAGGGCATGACCGTGGTGTTCACGGTCGTGGCCGTCGCGGTCGCCGCCTTCATCCTGCGCATCGCGGGCCAGCTGCGCAGCAAGGCGTGGGCCGTCGCGCTCGGTCTGGTCCTCGGCGGCGCGATGGGCAACCTGGCCGACCGGGTGTTCCGCGAGCCGGCGGTGTTCCGGGGTCACGTCATCGACTTCCTGGAGCTGCCGCACTGGCCGGTCTTCAACGTCGCCGACTCCTGCATCGTGAGCGGTGGCGTGCTGATGGTGCTGCTCTCGGCGCTCGGCGTGGCGCACGACGGTGCGACAGCCGCCCCGGAGCAGTCGTAGCGCGCCGGCCGCCGTCGGCCGTCAGTCGGGCAGGTCGGAGTCCGGCAGCAGGCCGAGCAGGTAGTCGCCGTACCCGCTCTTGCGCAACGGGTCGGCCAGGTCACGCAGCTCCTGGGCGCTGATGTAGCCCTCCCGGTAGGCGATCTCCTCGATGCAACCGATCTTGAGGCCCTGCCTGGTCTCGATGGCGCGCACGAAGTTGGCCGCCTCGAGCATGGACTCGAAGTTCCCGGTGTCCAGCCAGGCGGTCCCGCGAGGCACCACGCTGACCGAGAGAGTGCCGCGGCGCAGGTACTCGAGGTTGACGTCGGTGATCTCGAGCTCACCGCGCGGGCTCGGGGTCAGGCCCCGGGCGATCTCGACCACGTCGTTGTCGTAGAAGTAGATGCCGGGGACCGCGTAGTTGCTCCGCGGCCGCTCCGGCTTCTCCACGATCGACAGGGCATGCCCGGTCTCGTCGAAGTCCACGACTGCGTACTCCCGCGGGTTGGCCACGTGGTAGGCGAAGATCGCCCCGCCCACCGTGTCGCGCAGACTCTTCAGCTGGCCGCCGAGACCGCCACCGTAGAAGATGTTGTCGCCGAGGACGAGCGCGACCTTCTCGCCGCCGATGAAGTCGGCCCCGATGATGAAGGCCTGGGCGAGCCCCTCCGGCTTGGGCTGGCTGGCGTAGGTGATCTGCAGGCCGATCCCGTTGCCGTCCCCGAGCAGCCGTCGGAACTGGTCGCTGTCCTCAGGTGTGGTGATGACGAGGATCTCCCGGATGCCGGCCAGCATCAGCACCGACAGCGGGTAGTAGATCATCGGCTTGTCATAGACCGGGATCAGCTGCTTGCTCACCGCACGCGTGCTGGGGTAGAGCCGGGTCCCGCTGCCGCCCGCCAAGATGATCCCGCGCATGGCCGGTACCCTAGAGTTCGCCCACATGAGACTGCTAATCACCGGTGGTGCCGGGTTCATCGGGTCCCACTTCGTCCGCAGTGTCCTCTCGGGTTCCTATCCCTCCCTGGCGGACGCCGACGTGACGGTGCTGGACAACCTCACGTACGCCGGGAACATGCAGAATCTCGCGCCGGTGGCCGAGTCGGCGCGGCTGACCTTCGTCCGCGGCGACATCGTCGACCCGGACGTGGTCTCCGACGTGATGGCCGGCCACGACGCCGTGGTCCACTTCGCCGCCGAGTCGCACGTCGACCGTTCCATCGCCGGCGCGGCGCACTTCGTCGCCACCAACGTGGTGGGCACCCAGACCCTGCTCGGGCCGCTCGACGTCACGGGGTCGCCAAGTTCGTGCATGTGTCGACCGACGAGGTCTACGGCTCGATCCCGACCGGGTCCTGGTCGGAGGAGATGCTGCTCGAGCCCAACTCGCCGTACAGCGCATCCAAGGCGAGCAGTGACCTGATCGCGCGGGCCTACCACCGGACCCACGGGCTCGACGTCTCGATCACGCGTTGCTCCAACAACTACGGGCCCTACCAGTACCCCGAGAAGGTCATCCCGCTGTTCGTCACCAACCTCATGGACGGCTACAAGGTCCCGCTGTACGGCGACGGCCTGAACGTGCGCGACTGGCTGCACGTCGACGATCACTGCCACGGGATCCAGCTGGTGCTCGACAAGGGTGGCGCGGGTGAGATCTACAACATCGGTGGGGGCACCGAGCTCAGCAACCGCGAGCTCACCGAGGCGCTGCTCGCTGCCTGCGGCGCCGGCTGGGACTCGGTGGAGATGGTGACCGACCGGTTGGGCCACGACCGCCGCTACTCGGTGGCCATCGACAAGATCAGCTCGCAGCTCGGTTACGAGCCCAGGGTGCCCTTCGAGACCGGCCTCGCCGAGACGGTGCGCTGGTACCACCAGCACCGGGACTGGTGGGAGCCGCTCAAGCGGTGACCTGAAACCGCCGCCGCACCGCGTCTCGTGCCACCGGCCGGGCGCGGTCGGCTGCTAGCCTTTGCGCGCTTCGTCGCGCCCGCCATCGGGCCCTTCGCAGGGCGCCAAAGCCTTCTCAGGAGTTCAATGACCGGGGTTCTCACCCGTGACGCGCCCGCCCTTCGCCGGACCGTCCACACCGCCGTTCCCGACGCGTGGGGCTACCTCAGTGCCGTGGTGATCGGGTCGATCCTGATCGTGATCACCGGTCTGCACCAGCCGCTGAACCAGAACGAGATCCAGCAGATCCGGCCGTACGGCAGCTTGGACGTCCACGCGATCGTGTCGGCTACCCGGCAGCCGCCGCTCGACCCGTTGGTCGGCACGCTGGTGCAGGCAGTTCTCGGGAAGGGGCTGTGGCAGCAGCGGCTGCTGCCGATCCTGGCCGGCATTGGCACCCTCGTGTTCCTGGCCCTGCTGCTTCGACGACTGCGCACCGAGTGGGGCGGGGCGATCGGACTCCTGATCGTCGCCACGAGCCCGCTGATGGTGCGGTTCTCGCCGTACGACCGGCCCTACGCGACCCCGCTGTTCCTCATGATCCTCTTCTGTTACGCGGCCCAGCGTTGGCTGGACGACCGGCAGCGGCGCTGGCTGGCGCTCCTTGCGGTCGTGGCGGTCGCGTTGCCGCTCACCCGGGTGCCCGAGCCGAGCGTGCTGCTCGCCACCACCGGGCTCGGACTCACCGTGCTCGCGTGGCGCAAGCGACGCACTTGGGCGGAGATTCTCCCGGTGGTCGCGATCAGCTGGCTCGCGATGCTCTTCGTCGCCTATCCGATGTACCGGCAGCTGAAGTCCTCGGCGAGCGGGATCGCGCAGACCAACCTGCTCGACGCCATCACGTCGAGCCCGAGCGGCATGAAGAAGCTCGTCACGGTGGTGGTGCCGATCCTCGGCGAGTGGTTCCCGCTCCGGCCGCTCACGCTGCTGCTGCTCCTCACGTCTCTGCTCATCCCTGCGGCCAGGCGCCGGCTCTTGTCGTGGTGGTTCTTCCTGCCGCTGGCTCTCGCGCCGATCGCCTTCGCGGTCCTCTACTACATCGAGATCCGTTACTCGCTGCTGCCGTACCGCCCACGCCACGCCTACTTCTTTGTGCCCGTCCTCGCGCTGGTGGCCAGCGCTGTGGCAACAGTCGCCATCGGCGAGGCAGGGTCTCGGACGCCTCGCAGGGTGCAGGTGTTCACAGCGCTGCTGCTCGGCGCGGTCGTGCTGGGGCAGCTGCCGGCCACCGCGAAGGTGGTGTTCGGCAAGGAAGCCGCGGACTTCGCGCTGGCCAGTCATGTCCTCACGAGCGAGGTCCCTTGCAACGCCACCGTCCTCTACAACAACCCGACCGAACCGGGGCAGTGGCAGCAGTCCTTCCTGGGCAGCCCGCGCTGGATGGGGAAGCACCCGCGCGTCGTCTCGGTGCACAGCACGACGCCCCACGTGGGACGGATCCCGGACCGCGGCCAGCCGATCTACATCCTGCTGCTCGACAGCCAGTGCGGCTCCGCGGTGTGCGACCTGCCGGCCAAGCCGTGGGCCGTCCACATCGATGGGTGGACGGTGGAGCGCTTCGACCGGTTCGCGCTCTATCGACCCACCGACGGCCAGACCGGTCGAAGGGGCGCGCTGCAGGCGGCGATGGAGTTCCGCCGGGCCATGAGCCCGTCGCTCGGCTACAGCTGGACCTTCGCCGCCATGGGCCTGATCGCCCGGCAGGGCGATGTCGGACGTGCTCACCAGCTCCTCGAACGCCTCTACCGACAGGTCGGTGCGGACAGCGCCGCGGAGATCGCCAGGAAGAACGCGCAGCACCCGCTGTCGCCGTGGAACAAGTCAGGCTGAACGCAGGACGGCCGGGTCCGTTCAGGGTGTGCGCCAGGGCAGCGCTCTCCCCAGTCGCGCGGCCAGGCGGGCGTCGCTGTCGGCGAAGTAGCCGCTGAGGTCGTCGAGCAGGTCGGACGGCAGGTCCGGAGCCGTTCCACCGATGCTGTTGACCGCGGTGTCGAACCCGTGGGGCTCGTGTGCGGGAGCCACCCCGATCTCCTCGAAGAGGGCCCGCGCCGCCGCCGGTCCGGCGACCAGCTCCGGCAGCAGCACGACGTGCAGCGAGTCGGGGAACCTCGCCCACCATGGCTCGAGGTAGTCGATGTAGCGGCCGCGCTCGAGGTAGGCGAACGGCGAGACCGAGGTGCGCTCGGGGTCCCAGTCGCGCGACCCCAAAAGGTTGTCGGCCAGCGCGTCGCTCAGTGGCCGCTCCTCGAGGCCGTGCGAGCTGCTGAACCGCCAGTTGGAGACGGCCCGCTCGACGGGGTCGCGCAGCATCACCAGGACCTGCGGGTCGCCGAGCAGATCGGCGGCCCGGTCGGCGGCGACGGCGTATTCGAGGTAGCTCGTGCTCTTCTCGCCGAGCAGGACTGCGTCGCCGGCATGACCGAAGTACGTCTGCCGGTACCACTCGTAGCCGCGCACGACCTGCTCGGGGTGCAGGAAGAACTTGGGCTCCGGACGGGTCGGTCGAGCCATCGCGATCTGCGGGTGGTCCTCGAGCAGATGATGCAGGTAGGTGGTGCCGCAGCGCTGCGCGCCGATCACGAGGAGGTGCTTGGTCACCCCGAGACCCGCTCGATGACGTGGTACGAGTCCTTGTCGCTCACCGCGCTCAGGGTCCGTACGACGTACTCGCCGAGCATGGACAGCATGGCGATGATGAAGCCGTTGAAGATGGACAGGAGGACCACCAAGGTGGTCCAACCACGCACGTGGCTGGACCCGAACGCCCCGTGGATGAGGTAGATGAAGCCGTAGACGAAGCTGGCGCCCGCGATGCAGAAGCCGACGTAGCCGAGCAGTCGCAACGGGTACGAGGAGTAGCTGAAAAGGATCGTCATGACGAGCCGGGCGATGCGCAACGGGCTGTAGTTGCTCTTCCCGCTCGAACGCGGGTCGTGCCGCACGGTCACGTTCGCCCGGTCGCGGGAGTACAGCAGGGCCTGGCCCGTGATGTAGGGATAGGCCGTGCGGGACGCGCAGATGCGGGTCACGACGTCGCGCCGCAGGATCCGGAAGTTGGAGACCACCAGGTCGTCGGGCTGGCCGAAGATCCGCCGGTTGATCAGTCCGATCGCCTTGCTGCCGAGCCGACGGGGGCCGGCAGCCTGCTTGCGCTCGAAATCGCCGAAGACGGCGTCGTGGCCGAGCATCGCGGTGTCGATGAGGCGCAGCACCTGGTCAGGAGGGTTCTGCATGTCGTCGTCCATGGTGATGACGTAGTCACCGGTCGACTCGCGCAGACCCGCGAGGTTCGCGTTGTGCTGGCCGTAGTTGTGCAGCAGGTTGAGCGCGACCAGGCACGGGTTGGCTCTGGCCTTGTCGGCGATGACCCACCAGCTGTCGTCGCTGCTGCCGTCGTTGACCAGGATCAGCTCGTACTTCAGGCCGGCCTGCTCGAACACCTCGACGACCCGGTCGATGGTGGTCCCGACCACGGTCTCGCTGTTGTAGACCGGAATGACCACTGAGTAGGTGAAGGTGGTGCGATCCAGTCGCTCGCGTGATCGCTCGGGCTGGGTCAGCATGGCTCGCTCGTCCTCGGGGTCGAGTGCAGCGTCGGAGTTCACCAGATCCACCCGGAGAAGTGATCGGTGCGGCCGGGGCGTTGCCCGTCGGTAGTGTCCTCGCTGATGATAGCCGAGGCACACCCGCGGTCGGCCGCAGCATGAGGCGCTTCCGCCGCGTGTCCGCAGGCGAGCCGGCCCGCCGCCGTACGGCCCGGGACTCGGCCGCACTGGCCGTGGGAAGCGGCGCGAACGGCCTCCTCGCCTATCTGTTCTTCCTGATCACCACCCGGGCGCTCGGTGCGGCGGCGGCCGCGCCGGTCTCGGTGCTGTGGACGTACTGGTCCGCGGCGGCCGCGGTGCTCACGTTCCCGCTCCAGCACTGGGTCGTCCGGACGCTGGCGGCCGAGGGCAGCGAGGACACCGTCGCCCGGTCGCTGGCGCGGATCTGGCAGGCCAGCCTCGGCCTCGGGCTGGTCACGGGCCTCGGGTCCTACCTGGCCAGGGACCAGCTCTTCCATCGCGGCGACGCGCTGTTCCCGGTGATGCTCGGCGCCGTCACCCTCGGCTCCTGCCTGACCGGGCTGGTGCGCGGCGGGCTCTCCGGCCGCGGCCGGTTCTCGTCGACCGCGGTCGCGATGGCCGGCGAGAACGCCCTACGGGTGGTGCTCGCCCTGGTGGCTGCCGCGGCCGGCGCGACGGCGCCCGCTTACGGTGCTGCGCTCGTGGCGGGCTCGCTCATGGTGCTGGTCTGGCGATCGGCGCTGACGTTCCGTCGGGAGCCGGGGCGCCCGGCGACGGGGCCTCACCCATTCTCGATCATGTCCGGGATCGCGGGCGGCTCGCTGATCTCGCAGATCGTGCTCACCGGGTCCCCGGTGCTGCTGGGGCTCGTAGGCGGCCGGCCACGCGAGGTCACCGCCGTGTTCGTAGCACTGGCCGTGTGGCGGGCGCCCTACCTGGTGGCGCTGGGCGTCACCCCCCAGCTGACCCAGCTGCTCACCACGCGCGCGGTACGAGGCGCCGGCGGGCTGCACTCGGTACGGCGGCTGGTGACGCTGTTCGTGATCGTGGCGGCCGCCGTCGCCGCCGTGCTCGGGTTGAGCGTGCTCGGTCCGGTGCTGCGCGCGATCTTCGGGTCCGACGTCCACCTGGCGTCCTCCGCGCTGGCCCTGCTCGGCGTCGGCACGTCCCTGGCGCTGGGCAGCCTTTGCCTGCTGCTGGTGCTGCTCGCCTACGGCCGGCCCCGTCGGGCGACGGCGGGATGGCTCGTCGCCGTCGCCGTCGCGGCGGTCTGGGCGCTGGCCTGGCAGGGCGGCAGCCTGGACCGGGTGGTCTCGACGTTCGTGGTGGCCGAGGCGGTCGCCTTCGTCGCGCTGCTCGCGATGGCCGGCCCGCCAAAGGGCGCGCCTACGCCGGAACCGAGCTGAGCAGGGCGGCGACGACCCGCTCGCTCTGCGCCTCGGTGAGGTTGTTGTGGAACGGCAGCCGCATGAGGCGACCGCTGATGTCGTCGGTGACCGGGCAGTCGACCGCACGGGCGGCGACCTTCCGGCCGCCGACCGAGCTGTGCAACGGCACGTAGTGGAACGTCGGCTGCACACCGAGCGAGCGCATCCCTTGGAGCGCGTCGTCGCGGGTCGCCCGGTCGGGCAGCAACACGTAGAACATGTGGTAGGCCGACTCGCGGTCCGGGGGTACGACGGGCAGACTGATGCCCCGGTCGGCCACGTGTGGTGACAGCATCGCGGCGTACCGGTCGAACACCGTGCGCCGCTTGGCCTGGATGACCTCGCGCTGCTCGAGCTGGCCGAACAGGTAGCCGGCGAGCAGGTCGGACAGGCCGAAGGACGAGCCGGTGTCCATCCAGGAGTACTTGTCGACCTGGCCGAGGAAGAAGGCCCGCCGGTTGGTGCCCTTGTCGTAGAGCACGCGCGCCCGGTCGACGTCGCGGCCCTCGTTGACGAGCAGCGCCCCGCCCTCACCGCAGATGATGTTCTTGGTCTCGTGGAAGCTCAGGGTCGCGAACCTGCCGAGGTGGCCGAGCCGACGGCCCTGCCAGCGACCGAACAGCCCATGCGCGTTGTCCTCGACGACGGCGACGTCCGGTCGTCCTTCGAGGGCCTTTCCGAGGCCCTCCATGTCGCACGCGACGCCGGCGTAGTGGACGGGGACCACGGCACGCACCGAGTCGTCGAGCAGCGACTCCAGGTGCGCCGGGTCGAGACCAAGCGTCTGCGGCTCGATGTCGCAGAAGACGATCTTCGCGCCCTCGCGCGCGAACGCCAGCGCGCTGGAGGTGAAGGTGAACGACGGGACGACGACGGTGTCTCCCGGCTGGAGGTCGAGCAGCATGGCGGACAGCTCGAGGGCCGACGTGCACGACGTGGTGAGCAGCACCTCCTCGGCACCGGTCTCCGCCTGTAGCACCTCGGCCGCCTGCTTGGAGAACGGCCCGCCGGCGGAGGTGTGGCCCGCGGTGACTGCCTGCTGCATGTACTCCAGCTCCCGGCCCTCCAGGGCAGGGACGTTGAAGCGGATGTCGTCGGTAGTGCTCCCTCGCTCGGTCATGCGCAAACCCTAGGTCACAGCCACGGCATACTCGTGCGGTGACCGACCGCCGTACGTTGTCCGTCCCGGACGGGCTCGAGGGCGAGCGCCTCGACGCCGCGCTCGCCCGGCTCTTCGGCCTGTCCCGGACCCGCGCGGCCGAGCTCGTGGGGGCCGGCGACGTGCTGGTCGACGGCGAGCCGGCGACGAAGTCCGACCGGGTGCACGGCGGTGCACGCCTCGACGTGACTCTGCCGTCGCCGGCGGACCCGGTCCAGGTCATCGCCGAGCCGGTGCCCGGGATGCGGATCGTCCACGACGACGACGACGTGGTGGTCGTCGACAAGCCGGTCGGCGTGGCCGCGCACCCGAGCCCGGGCTGGACCGGCCCGACCGTCGTCGGGGGGCTCGCCGCGGCCGGCTACCGAGTGTCGACCAGCGGCGCCGCCGAGCGCCAGGGCGTGGTGCACCGGCTCGACGTCGGGACGAGCGGGCTGATGGTGGTGGCCAAGTCCGAGCGGGCCTACACCGCGCTCAAGCGCGAGTTCCGCGAGCGGACGGTCGAGAAGATCTACCACGCGCTCGTCCAGGGCCATCCCGACCCGCTGCGGGGCACCGTCGACGCTCCGATCGACCGCCACCCGACGCACGACTACAAGTGGGCGGTGGTCGCGGACGGCAAGCCGAGCGTGACCCACTACGACACGCTCGAGGCGCACCGCGCGGCCAGCCTGCTCGAGATCCGGCTGGAGACCGGCCGGACCCACCAGATCAGGGTGCACCTGACGGCATTGCGTCATCCCTGTGTGGGCGACCTCACCTACGGCGCCGACCCGACGCTCGCGGCTCGCCTCGGGCTCAGCCGGCAGTGGCTGCACGCCGTGCGGCTCGCGTTCGAGCACCCGTCGACCGGCGAACGGCTCGAGCTCACCAGCGACTACCCGCAGGACCTCTCGGCCGCCCTGGAGAGGCTGCGGGCCGAGGCATGACGACGGTGCGGCTCGCCGCGTCGCCGGACGAGGTACATGAGGCGTACGCCGTGCGGAGCACGGTGTTCGTCGACGAGCAGCAGGTGCCGGTCGAGCTCGAGCTCGACGACGCGGACCCGACGGCGGACCACCTGGTCGCGGTCGAGGCCGACACCGTCGTGGGGACAGGACGACTCGTGGTCGAGCCGCCCGGTTTCGAGGGGACGGATCCGGCGCTCGGCCAAGTCGGTCACCTCGGCCGGCTGGCGGTGCTGCCACGAGCCCGCGGGAACGGGCTGGGCGTCACCCTGGTCCGGGCGATCGAGCGCCGGGCCGGCGAACGGGGCCTGCGCGTGATGGTGCTGTCCGCGCAGACATACGCCGAGGGTTTCTACGAGCGGTTGGGCTACACGGCGTACGGCGCGGTCTTCGACGACGCGGGGATCGACCACCGCTGGATGCGTCGCGAGCTCTGACCTCGGGAACACCGTCCGGCACACCTCGAGCCGGTGACGCGTACCGAGTCTTGACCAGTTCCGGTGGGGTGGCGCCGCCGCGGTGCGGCAGACTGCCGAGGCGTTGACAGACCAGAGGAGACGCAGGGATGAAGTTACGGGGGTTGATCGCGTCCGGCACGGCCGTGGTCGCGGTGCTGCTGGTCACTGCGACGCCCTCGGCAGCGAGCGGGAGGGTGCACCGTGCCGCCACCACCGGCGCCGGAGCGAGCGCGGCGACCGCCGTGGCACCCAGCGAGCTGACCGAGACGCTGTCCCGGTCGACGCTGACCGCGGGTGAGGACGTCACGGTCTCGGGCCGGCTCACCGACACCGGCAGCGGCACCGGCCGGGCCGGGGTGGTCACGCTGTGGAGCCGGGTCGCCGGCTCCACCGACTGGCGCCAGGCCGCCTCCGCCACCTCGGCGGGCGACGGCACGGTCAGCTTCGTGCGCACTCCCACGCGGTCGGTCTCGTTCCAGCTGCGCCACGCGCAAGACGCCACGAGTGCCGCATCGGTCAGCCCGGTCCGGGACCTCGGGGTGCGCCCCTTGCTGACCGCTCGGCTGCACCCTGACGCTGTCCGTATCGGTCACACCGCCACCATCGACGGCACCATGACACCGGCACTGCAGGGCCGGTACCTGCGGTTGGAGCGGCGGGTGGACGGCAGCTGGACCCGGGTCGCCGGCCGCCGGCTCTCGTCGAGCGGGGGCTACTCGTTCTCTGTCACGCCGAGCACGACCGGCTTCCGCACCTACCGCGTCGTACGCCGTGCCGACGCCACCCACCTGGCAGCCGTCGCGCGGGCCGGGCGACTGGACGTGTTCCGCCTCCACACGTACGTCGTGCGGACGAAGGGCACCATCACCGCCGACCTCAGCCTGTTCCGCACGATCGTGGCCGCGACCTACGCCGACGAGCGCGGCTGGATGCGCGGGCACCACCGGTTCCTCCGGGTCAGCAGCGGCGGCGACTTCACCGTCGTGCTGTCCCAGGCCAAGTACCTGCCGACCTACTCGTCGGTGTGTTCCTCGCTGTACAGCTGCCGCGTCGGCCGCTACGTGATCATCAACCAGACACGTTGGCTGCACAGCTCTCCGTACTTCACCGGCACCCTGGCGCAGTACCGCCGGATGGTCGTCAACCACGAGACCGGTCACTGGCTCGGACTGCACCACGCCTACTGCTCGTCGCCTGGTGCACTCGCACCGGTGATGCAACAGCAGTCGAAAGGGATGCAGGGTTGCCTGCCCAACGCCTGGCCGCTGCCGGGCGAGATCCGCGCTGTCTCGTAGCAGGGCCTGCGAGGCGACCGGACGTCGCCTGGGCTGCCCGGGTCGAGGCAGGTTCACCCGTCCGGCGCAACATCTCACTCGACCGGAGTACCTAGCACCACCCCGTCCCGTGTCGATGCGAACGGCATGGGCACCCGCCGTCTCCTCACGCTGCTCGCGGCCACGGCTGCAGCGGTGTCGGTGCTGCCCGCCCCGGCCTTCGCGGCGGACACCGGCGGGAGTGATCTGGTCTCGGTGACCGGCACGCTCTCGACGGTGGTCGTCGACAGCGCAGCGGACGGCCCGGAGGGCGCAGCGGTTCGCCGCGGGCCCGAGCAGACAGTCATCGACGACATGGCCGTCGTCGGGGGAAAGGTGGTCGACCTGCCCGACGGGCTGGTCGGGAAGGCAGCCGGCGGCGGGCGGGTCCGGCTGACGGTGCACGGTCCGGCCGGTGCCGGGGGAGCCACCCGCACCGGTGACGCCCAGGTGGCCGCCGACCTGACGGCCGGGTCGGCACTGGTCGTGTCGGCCACGACGACCGCCCCGCCGAGCAGCCCGATGGTCCCCGGACAGCATTCCTTGACCGTGCTGCCGGTCTACTGGTCCGCCCCCGACTCCCAGACCCGGTCGAGCCTGGCCACGACAGCCGGCGCGGTCGGCAGCTACTGGACCGACCAGACCGGTGGGACCGTCACCTTCGCCGCTCCCGACGTACGCGACTGGGCCAAGATCGCCACGCCGAGCAGCTGCGACCCCTCCTCGCTGATGAACGCCGCCCTGGCGGCCAACGGCCTCAGTGCGCCCACCTCACGCACCCAGCACCTGCTCGTCTACTTCCCCCACCTGAGCAACTGCGGCTGGACCGGGCTGGGGCCGATGCCCGGCTCGACCATGTGGATCAACGGGTACAGCGACCCCGACGCATGGGAGCACGAGACCGGTCACAACCTGGGTCTCGGCCACGCGGGCGCGCTGTCGTGCACCGACTCGGCGGGCGCGCCGGTCAGCCTGTCCGACGCGTGCGCCCGCGACGACTACGCCGACCTGGCCGACGTCATGGGCTACGCGCAGTTCGGCGATGCCGGCACGCTCAACGCGGCTCTCGCCGACTACCTCGGGCTGCTGGACCCGATCGTGGGAGCGCCCGGCCAGATCATCACCGTCCCGCCGATCAGCTCGGTCGGGTCCGCCCGGGCGCTGGTCGTGCCGCTCTCGGACTCCGAGCTGTACGTCGAGTACCGGCCCTACGCCGGCCGCGACAGGCGCCAGCCGCAGTCATGGGCCGGGGTGCAGGTCCGGCAGCGGATGACCGGGTCCAACCAGTCGGCGATCCTCGCGGTCGAGCCCAGCGCGGGCAGCGGCACCCAGTTCGGCGCGGCGATGGCCCCGGACGCGGTGTGGCGCGTCCCGGACAGCTCGCTCGCGCTGCTGCTGCTCGACACCGGCTCGTCCGGTGCCCGGGTGGCCGTCGAGGACGCCACCTCGCTGGCCCCGGCTCCCACGGTCACGGTCGCGGGCCCGGACCAGGTGCGTCCCGGGCTGCCCGCGACCCTCGTGGCCCGAGGGTCCGGGAACGGCAGCTACCGCTGGAACCTCGACGCGACGCACTGCACCGCAAGCCGTGCCGACCGGGCGAGCTTCGTGCTCCAGTGCCCGACGACCCAGACGACCGCGGTGACGGCCACGGTCCGGTTCACCGCGCCGGACGGTCAGGTGGCCCAGCGGACCTACCGGGTGACGATGGGGAAACCCACCGACGTACGGCTGACCCAGGCAGTCACCCCCGCCACGTCCCGGCCCTACTACCGGCAGCGGCTGCGGGTGACCGCGAGGCTGCAGCGCGACGGGATCCCCGTCCGCGGCTGGGTGATGCTCTGGGCCTCCCACGACGGCCAGAGCTGGAAGGCGGTGGCGGGACCGGTCGACACCGGTCCGGACGGCCGCCTCACGGCGACGGTCCGACCGCGCCACGCGACCTACTTCCAGCTCGGCACCTCGGTCGCGAGCGGTGTGGGATGGGTCCGCCCAGGCAACGTGTTCAGCCACGTCACCGTTCGCAAGCGTCCGGTGCGGGCCGGCCTGCGCGTCGACTCCGGCGGCCCCGGCCGCCGGGACCTGCTGCACGGGCGGGTGTTCGACAGGCTCACCGGCGCCCCGCTTGCCGGGCGGCGCGTGGTGCTGCTGCGCCGCGTGGTCGGGAGCCACTACTGGGTCCGGGTCGGCGTCCACGTCAGCGGGACCGCGGGTCGGGTCCTTGCGCGGGTCGACCCGAGCCGCCGTACCTACTACCGCTGGCGCGCGCTCGGGACGCCCCACTACCGCGCCGACCGCAGCGTCGCCGCCCTGCTCCGCTGACGCTGCTCCGCTGACCCGCCGGGCAATCGCGAAGATCGTTTGGCACGTCGGGACAAGGACACGCCGACGATCGGTCGGCGTGTCGTGTCCCAACGTCCCAATCGGGCTCTGGGGCGACACGCCGGGTGGGCTGGCGGTCCGGCGAGGTGCCCCGGACTTGTCCTGGCGGCGACCTAGACTCGGGCACCGGCCGGTCCCCGGTTCGTCCCTCCAAGGGCGCTCCGCCAGCTGGCCGCTCGGGACTGCGGAGAGGCGCTCACCAGATGGGCTCACGGGACTCGTTCGTGCACCTGCACGTGCACACGGAGTACTCCATGCTCGACGGCGCCGCCCGCCTCACCGACCTGTTCAAGGAAGCGTCCGCCATGGGCATGCCGGCCCTTGCGATGACCGATCACGGCAATGTCTTCGGCGCCTACGACTTCTGGAAGAAGGGCACCGCGGCCGGGGTCAAGCCGATCATCGGCACGGAGGCCTACCTCACACCCGGCACCCACCGAGGCGACAAGAGCAGGGTCCGCTGGGCCGACGGGGGAGAGGACGACGTCTCCGGCGGCGGGGCCTACACCCACATGACCTTGTGGGCCGAGAACACGGCCGGCATGCAGAACCTGTTCCGGCTCTCCAGCAGGGCCAGCCTCGAGGGGCAGTACTACAAGCCGCGGATGGACCGCGAGCTGCTGCAGAGCTACGCCGACGGCCTCATCGCCACTACCGGCTGCCCCGGCGGCGAGGTGCAGACCCTGCTGCGCATCGGCCGGTACGACGAGGCGGTGCGCTCTGCGGCCGAGTTCCGCGACATCTTCGGCGCCGGCAACTTCTTCTGCGAGCTGATGGAGCACGGCCTCCCGATCGAGGCGCGCGTCCGCCAGGACCTGCTGCGGCTCGCCAAGGAGCTCGACCTGCCGCTGGTCGCGACCAACGACCTGCACTACACGTACCCGCACGACGCCGAGGCCCACGCCGTGCTGCTCTGCGTGCAGTCGGGACGCACGCTGGCCGACCCGACCCGGTTCAAGTTCGACGCGACCGACTTCTACCTCAAGAGTGCCGAGGAGATGCGCCGGACCTGGGCCGAGCTGCCCGAGGCTTGCGACAACACGCTGCTGATCGCCGAGCGCTGCGAGGTCTCCTTCACCGAGGGGGCGAACCTGATGCCGCGGTTCCCGGTCCCGCCGGGCGAGACCGAGGACAGCTGGCTCGTCAAGGAGGTCGAGCGAGGACTCCGCCGCCGGTTCGGCGGGCCCGCGCCGACGCCGTACCAGGAGCGCGCGGCCTACGAGCTCGGGGTGATCGCCCAGATGGGCTTCCCCGGCTACTTCCTCGTCGTCGCCGACCTGTGCCGCCACGCCAAGGACAACGGCATCCGGGTCGGGCCCGGCCGCGGCTCGGCGACCGGCGCCGTGATCGCCTGGGCGCTGGGCATCACCGAGCTCGACCCGATCGAGCACAAGCTGCTGTTCGAGCGGTTCCTCAACCCCGAGCGCATCTCGATGCCGGACATCGACCTCGACTTCGACGAGCGCCGGCGCGGCGACATGATCCGTTACGCCACCGAGAAGTACGGCGAGGACCGGGTCAGCCAGATCATCACGTTCGGCACCATCAAGGCCAAGCAGGCGATCAAGGACTCCAGCCGGGTGCTCGGCTACCCGTTCGCCATGGGCGACCGGATCACCAAGGCCATGCCGCCGCCGGTGATGGGCAAGGACATCCCGCTGGCCGGAATCTTCGACACCCACCACCCGCGCTACAAGGAGGCGGGGGAGTTCCGCACGCTGTACGAGACCGACGCCGACGTGCACCGCGTCGTGGACACCGCCAAGGGACTCGAGGGCCTCAAGCGCCAGTGGGGCGTGCACGCGGCGGGTGTGATCCTTTCCAGCGAGCCGCTGCTCGACGTCGTCCCGATCATGCGCCGCGAGGCGGACGGTGCCGTCATCACGCAGTTCGACATGGGCGCCTGCGAGACGCTCGGCCTGCTCAAGATGGACTTCCTGGGCCTGCGCAACCTGACCGTCCTGGACGACTGCCTGCGCAACATCACCGCCAACCGCGGCGAGACGATCGTGCTCGAGACCCTGGCGCTCGACGATGCCAGGACCTACGAGCAGACCCTGGCCAAGGGCGACACCCTCGGGGTGTTCCAGCTCGACGGCGGACCGATGCGGTCCCTGCTCCGCTCGATGAAGCCCGACTCATTCGAGGACATCGCCGCGGTGCTCGCGCTCTACCGGCCGGGGCCGATGGGTGCCAACGCGCACAACGACTACGCGGACCGCAAGAACGGCCGCAAGCCGGTGGTGCCGATCCACCCCGAGCTGGCCGAGCCGCTGGCCGAGATCCTGGGCGAGACCTACGGCCTGATCGTCTACCAGGAGCAGGTCATGGCGCTCGCCCAGCGCCTCGCGGGCTACACGCTGGGACAGGCCGACCTCCTGCGGCGCGCGATGGGCAAGAAGAAGAAGGAGATCCTCGACAAGGAGTACGTCCCGTTCAGCGCCGGCATGCACGAGCGCGGCTACTCCGAGGCCTCGGTCAAGACGCTGTGGGACATCCTGGTCCCCTTCTCCGACTATGCGTTCAACAAGTCCCACACGGCGGGTTACGGGCTGGTCAGCTACTGGACGGCGTACCTCAAGACCAACTACCCGGCCGAGTACATGGCCGCCCTGCTGACCTCGATCCGCGACGACAAGGACAAGTCCGCGCTCTACCTCAACGAGTGTCGCCGGATGGGCATCAAGGTGCTGCCACCCGACGTCAACGAGTCCGACCGCAACTACACGCCGCGCGGCACCGACATCCGCTTCGGTCTCTCGGCGATCCGCAACGTCGGTGGCAACGTCGTCGACTCGGTGATCCGCACCCGGAAGTCCAAGGGTCGCTTCGCCGACTTCGGCGACTTCCTGCGCAAGATCGAGCCCGCCGCGTGCAACAAGAAGACCGTCGAGTCGCTCATCAAGGCGGGCGCCTTCGACTCGCTCGGCCACAGCCGGCGCGGCCTGCTCGCCGTTCACGGCGAGGCGATCGACCAGTGCATGGACACCAAGCGGGCCGAGGCGATCGGCCAATTCTCCCTCTTCGGTGCGGGGGAGT
>JAVEDG010000184.1 GCA_030841245.1 Actinomycetota bacterium | reverse complement strand
CGGAACGACGCGGGGCCAGGTTCGTCCCGCACTCGCTGGTGGCTGCTGCCCTGGCGTCCCTCGTCGTCGGTGCCCTGCATCCACAGCCCTGGGTGCTCGCGACCGTACTGCTGGCGTTGCTCACCCTCGTCTGGATCGAAGCGTTCGTCCGGCATGCCCGGCTCGGCGATTCCTTCGTCGAGGACGACGCCTGATCTCTGAGCCGGCCCGGTGGTGTGTGATCGGGGCATGGCGATTGTGTTGGGCAAGCCGGGAGCCGACGGGCTGAGCGAGGCTGTGGACGTGCTGCGGGAGTGGCAGTACGACGGGGCGCCGATGCAACTGCATCCGGGCGACCTCGGCTGGTTCTGGCGGTTCGGTGCAGAGGCGACGGCCGCGGCGGTGCGGACCTGGGCCCGGGACGGACGGATTCTCGCCGTCGGCCTGCTGGACGGTCCCGGGCTGCTGCGGCTGACGATCGCGCCAGACGCTCAGCGGGAGGAGGAGCTGGCTCAACAGCTGGTTGCCGACGTGACCGATCCGGAGCGCGGCGTACTGAGTGAAGGGAAGGTGAACGTCGAAGCGCCAACGGGCGCACTGATCCAAGATCTGCTGTTCGAGGACGGCTGGAACACCGACGACCCGTGGACGCCGCTGCGCCGCGACCTCACGGAGCCGGTGGAGGACCCCGGCGTGCGTATCGAGGTGGTCGGGCCGGAGCAGGCGCACGTGCGGACCGCCGTACAGCGCGCATCGTTCGAGAGGTCGACGTTCACGGACGAGCGCTGGCACGCGATGGCGGCCGGATTGCCGTACGCCGATGCCCGGTGTCTGCTCGCGTACGACGACCAGGGCAATGCGGTAGCGGCGGTGACGGTGTGGCCGGCCGGTCCGGGGAAGCCCGGGTTGCTCGAGCCGATGGGAGTGCACCGGGACCATCGCGGTCACGGCTACGGCAAGACGATCACCCTCGCCGCGGCCGCCGCACTCCAGGAGCTGGGCTCGTCGAGCGCGATCGTCTGCACCCCGAGCGCCAATGTCGGCGCCGTCGCCACCTACAAGTCGGCCGGCTTCCAGCAACTCCCCGAGGTCCGGGACCACTACCGGGATGCCTAGATCGCTCCGACAGCCTCGAGCCCTGTCCTACGACTGGTCAGCCGTCCCGGACTTGATCCGTCAGAACATCTCCTTCCCGCCGTTACCCACCCGACCATCTCAGCAGCTCGCTCGCCCCCCGCCGAGTTGGCTGCCCGGTGATCCGCTTGCGCTCCTGCCAGCACCAACCGACCTCGATCCGATCCGCGACGAACCGGCGTTCAACCAACTGATCAGCGGCTAGAAGCCTCAGGAGACTTGACTCACCCGTGGCCGGCCTGCAGGGCCCACGCCGCCATCAGCGCGTCCTCGATGCCGCCGTCGTCACCTGACTCGAGATCGGCCACGACCATCATGTGCCGCTCATACTTTGCCGGCACGTGGAACGTTCCGGGATAGCGGGCCAGCAGCTGACGGCGAGGCGCGAAATCTGTCCGGATGACGACGTGCGTCGCATCGAGCTGTCGAGCCACCAGCCTGCCCTTGTAGCGCCACTGTGCCAGGCCGCCACTGCTCCTTCTCGTCACGCCGGTCAGTGCTGATGCGATCCTGTCGAGCTCCGCGACGTCCATGTCGTCACGCTAATCAGCCTTGCGCGAGCGCGGCCCTTGCCCGCCGAGGCCCCAGCGACCGATTCCCCGTATCACCTCATACCGGCCCCGAATTCGACGCGGGCGTCCGAGACGACACTTCCCGAATGCCCCGGTGCGCGGAAGGATCTGAACGGTGACGGTGCGCGCTCAGACCTTGCAGGCGGCGCCCCAGGAGGGGCCGATGAGTGCTGACTACCCAAGGATGGCGGTCGTGAGATGAACGGCAAGGTGGTCGTGAACAGGTGTATGTCGCTCGACGGCTTCATCGCAGGTCCCGGCCACTCGATGGACTGGGGTGGTGATCGCGCTCTCGCCGACTTCGTGGCGCCGGTCGACTTCGCGAAGATCGCGGCCGCCACAGGCGCCATGCTCGTCGGCCGGCGGACCTGGGAGGTGGGCGACCGGATGGAGGCCGAGGACCCGGGCAGCATCGACTACCCCTTCTCCGGACCCATGTTCCTCCTCACCCACAGGCCGTTGGAGCCGCCGAACCCGGGGGTCAGGATCCTCTCCGGCGACATCGGGGAGGCCGTCGCCACGGCGCTCGACTCCGCGGGCGGGAAGAACCTCGAGATCCTCGGCGCCGACGTGGCCGGCCAGTGCCTGCGGCGAGGGCTGGTCGACGAGATCTTGGTGTACGTCCTGCCGGTGCTGCTCGGCGACGGCATCCCCTTCTCGTCCCCGGACGTGGCGAGGACAGAGCTGGAACCGCTCAGCAGCACGCCGTCGGGCGACGCCACCATCCTGCGCTTCCGCGTCCGCAAGCAGTCCGACCAGCTCGTCGGATAGCGCCGGTACGCGCGAAAGGCGGCTCTTGTCGTTCAAGTCTGCGCCGACGATTTCGTAGCAGGAGCTTCTCTTCTTCTTGCTGCGAGCCGTCGGTACCCGGGTGGGGGCGTCGCTGGGTGTTGGTTGCCTGCCGCTGCGCTGTGCTTGCCAAGTCACCTGCTGGTGCGAGCGGCCGAGTTGGACCCTCTTCCGGTAGGTTTCTCCAGGAAAGTGCACCGGCTGGAAGCCGAGTAACCACCATTCGAGATCCGCCAACCACCCGCAGAGCGGCATCATGAGCGGGGCGACGTAATGGTTCTCCGCCGCTGAAACGCGTCCAGCCCGTCATGGACCGTGCCTCGCGCAGGAGCGATGTTCGGAAGTCAGCGAAGATGTGGCCCATGGGATGGGAGGCACTGGAGCAGTGGGGTGACGACGTCGCTCGCACCCAACCGCTCGCCGGCGGAGTCGCCAACCAGGTGTTGCGCGTGCGCGTCAACGGGCAGCTCGCGGTCGGCCGTCTCGGCGCCCGCAGCGACGCTGATCTCGCGTGGGAGACCGACCTGTTGCGACACCTCGACCGTGAGGGGCTGACGGTGCCGGTGCCGATCTCGACGACGGACGGCCGGCTGTTCGCCGACGGTCTGGTGGTGATGACCTACGTGGAGGGCGGACGGCCCGAGACGGAGGCCGACTGGCGTCGCGTCGCCGACACGCTCCGCCAACTGCATCGCTTGACGCAGGGTTGGCCGCAGCGCCCGGGCTGGCGATCGTCGACCGACCTCCTGCACGCCGAGACCGGGACGAAGATCGACCTCGGCGCAATGCCGCCTGAGGGCGTTGCCCGTTGCCGAGCAGCGTGGGCGCGGCTGACCGGACGTCAGACATGCGTCGTCCACGGCGACACCAACCCGGGCAACATCCGCCTGACCGCCGACCGGGTCGCAATGATCGACTGGGACGAGTCGCACGTAGACGTCCCCGACCTCGACCTGGTGCTGCCCCACAACGCCGCCGGTCTCGACGACGGCGCGCACGACATCGCCGCGCAAGCGTCGGCCGCATGGGAAGCCGCCGTCTGCTGGGACGACGAGTACGCAGTCGGGCGGCTTGCCGAAGTTCGAGCGGTCTGAGCCGCGGCAGCGAATCGAGACACCGCACTCAAGGCCGGATCAGATCGGCAGGCGGCTCGGCAAGAATGCAGATCATGCCGGTGATCCGCCATCTGAGGCGTCAGCGAGAACGCCGAGTCGCGACGCGCGAGGCGCGGATGCTGAGCCAGGACGTGTGTTCAACGACCGGATACGCCGCGTGCGGCGCGCGAGTGGCTAGGGTTGGCTTCCGTGGCGAGCCCGGCGAACGAGGGGATGCGGCAGGCCTGGGACGGCCTGGAAGGGGCGAACTGGTCGGAGCTGGCGGAGGGATTCGAACGCGCCAGCACGGAGCACCGCATCGTCCTGCTGCGCGCGGCTGCGCTGGCCCCGGGTGAGGACGTGCTGGATCTTGGGTGCGGTAGTGGCGCGTTGACCCTGGAGGCAGGTGCTGCTGTCGCGCCGGGGCGGGTCGTGGGTATTGATCTGTCCTCGGCGATGCTCGCGAACGGGCGGGCGCGAGCGGTCGGCGCGGGACGAAGCAACGTCAGCTTCGTGCACGCGGACGCGCAGGTGTACGCCTTCGAGCCGGCGAGCTTCGACGTTGTCGTCAGCAATGCGGGTGCGATGTTCTTCGACGACCAGAACGCAGCGTTCACCAACCTGCGTACTGCGCTCAAGCCGGGCGGTCGGATCGTCTTGCTCGTGTGGCAAGTCCTCGAGAACAACGAGTGGCTCACGGAGTTGCGCCGGGCCCTCGCGATAGGGCGGGACCTCCCGACCCCGCCCGTGGGCACTCCGGGACCGTTTGGCCTCGCCGACCCCGACCACACGCGTGATCTTCTCGCCCGCACCGGCTACGGCAGCATCAGGATCGAGGACACGCGTCCACCGATGCGGGTCGGCCATGACGTCGAGTCCGCCTACGCATTCCTCTCAAGGATCGGGAATACGAGAGGACTGTTGGACGATCTCGGTGCGGACGATCGGATCGCCGCACTCAACAACCTCCGCTCGGTCCTGGCCGAACACGCGACCCCGCAGGGCGTCGTTCTCGGCACGGCCAGCTGGCTCGTCACGGCGACGCACTGAGGTCCTCGAGCGCGTCCGGCGTGGAACCTCCCAGAGACGGTGCAAGGCGCGACAGAGCGGCGCTTATGCGACTGCCGGCCGGGTTGGGAGGCTGAGGCACGGGCGAGGTAACCTCCTCCACGCTTCATCGCAGAGGTTGGTTAGCGCGACATGCCAGCCGCTTCAGTGGAGTCGGAGCTCGGCCGAGAACTCCAGTCCCCGAGCGCGGCCGCCGGACTACGACGAGAGTTCAGTCCGGCGCGACCACCAGGCCTCGGCGGCGGTCATTGCGCTCTCGGCCTCGTGGATGCCGGCGCCCACGAGCCCTGCGGTGGCAGCCCAGTGCAGGGGTACAAGTGCTAGAGCCCCGGGGAGCCAACGGTGCTCGTCGCGAGTCAGCGGTTCCGGAGCGGTGCTTTCGTAGGCGGCGAGCAGTCGTCGCGGCTCGAGCAATTCGCCGCCCTGTGTGACGTGGTGCAGGCTGG